>PNKB01000003.1 GCA_013997645.1 Cyanobacteria bacterium PR.3.49 | reverse complement strand
GATCGCTCGCTGCCGGACAAAGCCATCGACCTTGTCGATGAAGCAGCTGCCCGCATGCGCATAGAAATCGATTCAATGCCCAGTGAGCTGGATGAGTTGGAGCGTCGTCGGATTCAACTGGAAATCGAACGTGAAGCGCTGAAAAAAGAAAAAGACAATGCTTCAAAAGAGCGTCTCGAAAAAATCGAGCGTGAAATCGCCGACATGCAAGAGAAAGCCGATGGACTGAAGGCTCAATGGATGTCGGAAAAGGAAGCGATCAGTGAAGTTCAGCAATTAAAAGCAGATATCGAGGCGACAAAACTTCTGATCGAACAGGCGGAACGCGCTACCGATTTGCAAAAGGCGGCCGAACTGAAATATGGCAAATTGCGCGAATTAGAACAGCAATTGAAATCAGCCGAAGCTCCGCTCAATACCAAGAGCGGTGGCAGATTGCTGAAAGAAGAAGTTGACGAAGAAGACATCGCCGAGATCATTTCCAAATGGACCGGTGTTCCCGTGACCAAATTGCTCGAAGGTGAAGTGCAAAAGCTGCTGCGCCTCGAACAGCATCTGCACGAGCGCGTCATCGGTCAGCAAGAAGCGATCGAAGTTGTCGCCAATGGTGTCAGACGGGCGCGCGCCGGTTTGAAAGATCCGGGCAGACCGATCGGCAGTTTTCTATTCCTCGGACCGACCGGTGTTGGTAAAACCGAACTTGCAAAAGCACTGGCCGAGTTTCTTTATGATGACGAACAAGCTATGGTGCGCATCGATATGTCTGAGTATCAAGAGCGCCATACGGTAGCGCGCTTGATCGGCGCCCCGCCTGGATATATTGGGCACGACGAAGGCGGGCAGCTCACCGAAGCAGTTCGCCGCCGCGCCTATTCCTGTGTGCTCTTCGACGAAATCGAAAAAGCGCACGCCGACGTTTTCAACGTCCTTTTGCAAGTGCTCGATGAAGGACACCTGACTGATTCGCGTGGCCGGCATGTTGATTTTAAAAACACCGTCATTATCATGACGTCGAATATCGGCAGCCAGCATATTCTCGACTATCAGCTCAAGTCAGCTGTCACCGGTGATGATGCCTATCCGCAAATGAAGGAAAAGGTGCTCGAATCACTGCGCCAGCACTTCCGTCCGGAATTCCTCAATAGAATCGACGAGACGGTAGTTTTCCACGCACTCAAGCCGGAAGAATTGAAGCAGATCGTCGACATTCAACTCGCCTATCTAAATCGCCGCTTGGTAGACCGCAAGATGTTCCTTACGGCTTCCGAAAGTGCCGAAGAATGGCTGGCGAAAACAGGTTACGATCCGATGTACGGTGCTCGTCCGTTGAAGCGCTTGATTCAAAAAGAAATCGAGAATCCTCTTTCATTGCATATTCTTCAGGGCGACTTCATGGACGGCGACAAAATCGCCATCGATGCAGCACCGGACGGGCACGGGCTGACCTTTAGAAAGGACGGCTCAGTGGCGCCGGAAAGGCTCGACGATCACGAAGACAAAACCGAAGAGCAAATAGAGACGGCCAGCGCGACACCTTAGCAAGACGCCCTTTTGGGAGCGTCTGAGGCTGTTTTACAGATGGAGCCGATTACGGCTTGCTGCTGCTGGCTGCGGTTCTCGATTTTTGGTAGATGCCGACAATTGTTGGATGCTTCGAGCCCATGCGAATGGCGTTGTAAGAATGGAAATATGCCTCGGCATAGCGTCCCTTCCCGTAAGCGACGACAGCCTTCATCTCGTGGCCGGACGGGCTGCCCGGGCGTTTTTCAAGCATAAGGCTGGCAACACGCTCGGCTTTCGCCCAATCGCCTGTTCTGGCATAGCCCCAAAAACCATCCGCCATCTTCTTTTCGAACTCTTGCGGCTTAAAAACAGGATGATAGGCAGCGGCTGCCGTTGAAACTGCTGGTGGTCTGGCAGCGACATTGGTCACGGCGGCCTTGGGTGCATCGGTTTCGTGCAATACATCCCTCAGGCTATGCGCGCGCACATTGGCCATAGTTTCAGGTTCGAGATCTTTTTCGTGCTTGTCGTAATGATGACTGCCGTAATTGACGAACTGAGCGACATTGAAGGTTTCATAATTGGCGAACGGTTGCTTCGCCAGGCGCTCATGCACGATAACGTCAGTGGTTTTGAAAGCTTCTTTCGGAACGTCGTGCCAGTCGGCTGGAATCAGCGAGGCATTGGCAATTGCATCGTTAATATGGTTTTTGTAGACGAACTGTTTGTCAAAACCCTGTAATTCGCTGCGTGCAGCGACCTCAGGTGAATGGGTCTGAATATGACGCACCTGTTCTTGGGCGAACAAAGCACGCTTTTGCGGCTCTGTTATCGAGTTATCCATCCAGACTCGATGCATGCGATCTGCAAAGTCCAGCTCGTGGCTCAGGTCGTTGGGGTTCCAGTACCCGGGCAAGCAATGCACGACAGTGCCATCTTTTGCCAGAACGAAAAGCTGCAAATTGCGCGGTCCGGCGCCATTGGTTGTCGTCACAGCAGGCCCGCTGACCGGGTGTATGCCTGAATTGCCGGCATACTTATCTTTCATGATGTTGCGATAGCCGCAGACGTAGCGGTCACGGAGCTTGGACAATACAGGTTCTTTAGAGAGCGACCCGGCTCTCAAACTGTTTGCCGCCGATCAGGTATAGCCGTCGATATTGCCCAGCATGTGCACCCACAAAATAGGCTTACCGGAGGCGGCGGATTGAGCCTTGGCCTTCTCCAACGACGTTTCCCATTTGATTTTGGAGGCGGTGATGGCGTTTTCGGTGCGCGCCTCGCAGCTGTTGATGACCTGGTCGGTATCCCCGGCAATCGCAGGTGAAACCCCGAAAGTCAGTGCCATTATCAAAACGGCAAGCTTTGACCGATGGCTCGGTTTGACCAAGTTAGGCGTATTGCTCATGAATGGGGTCCTCATGCTTCAGGCGCGCGCAGCGAAGAACTGCCTACATTATTCCCCTAAAAGCATGTTTTTTACGTGAATTATGTGAGCGTTTTGAGGTCGTCAGCCATTTGCTCGATATTCTCGTACCTCTGAGCGCAGTCCAGCTGAGTGGCGTGCGAGACGATATGATCCATGCCGTTGCTCAGCCCAGGCACCTGTTTGGCAGGGTGCGACTTGGAAATAGGCTCGGGATCGGCGCCTGTGAGCAAAAAATGGAGCGTGGCGCCGCAGGCGTAAATATCGCTCTGACTGGTGGGCATGCCTCTAAACTGCTCAGGCGGCAAGTAAGCGTGTTTGCCCACGACGGTTCCGGTCACCGTCGCTTCTACTTGTTGAGCGACATTGAAATCAATCAGCTTGAGAGTGCCGTCTTTTTGCAAAATCAAATTGTCCGGAGTAAAATCGCGGTGCACTACAGGTGGTGACAATGAATGCAGGTAGGAAAGTATCGAGCACATTTGAATCGCCAGCTCTTTCACTTGCGATTCCGCCATGGCACCATTCTTCTCAACCAGCTCCCGGAGCGACGCTCCATCGATATGCTCGAGCACTAGATAAGCACGGTGATCCTCGACAAAGAAGTCGATCAGCTTCACTACATTTTGAGAATCCATTTGTTTTAAAATGCGCGCTTCGTTTTCGAATGATTCCAGCGCACTCTTTCTCACGGTCACATCAACGTGCACCGGCAGAATGAACTCCTTCAAAACAACAGTGTGGTCGTTGATGTTATCGTTCGCCAGGTAAGCCGAGCCCTGCCCGCCCACGCCAAGCTGATTGATGACCCGATACTTGCCTGCCTGCAGAGAACCGCCGTCTAAAAGCGGTTTCAATCGCTCGCGTTTCGGTGGTGCAGCCAGTGCCTGCAACCACATTTCTGTATAACTGTGATTTGCCGGGGGCTCCAAAGCTTGCTCGACTTCCGGTGGGCGAGGAACATTGGGTGCCCAATGGCGAATCATAGCCAACAATTTTTCTCTGTCTTCAATCGAATCGATGGCGCTCAATTTGATCTTGTTCACTTCGCCTGTTCGCGAACGAAAACAGATACTTTGATCCAGAGCCTGTGTAGAGCCTGGTGGACGCTCGATTTCAATCAAATCCAGATTTTGCCAGTCGATATTGTTGCCGTCTCTGGCAAAGCGACCATGCCTCCAGAGAAAACGCTGCCCTTTGCGATTGAACGCAATGTGCGTAGGAGCTTTCAAATAAAGGAAAGTAGGAACACTGACAAGCAGCGCCACAAACGCTAAAAACGCGCGGATGAACATGCCGGTGTTGTTAGCCATCGCCTGAGCCGCGGCCTTCGGCAGATGCTGTTGAGCAAATCCGGAATTGTTTAGCGCGAAATCAAGTGCCATAAGAGCAACGATCAGAATGCCGATTACGGCAGGGACGGAAAGCCAGAGCATAATCAGCTTGGCGCCTTTCAGCAGGTCTCCTCCGGTAAAGCGTTGCCTGAGCCACCTTTCAACTGCAGCGTATGGTCTGTAGCGAATAACAATATCTTCTTTGCTGACACCAAAAACTTGCTCTTTTACTTTGGCAAGTTTGGCATTGAGAACGTTGAGATCCTCAGCATAAACTTGCCGCAATCGATAGGCAAAATACACCAGGCATCCGAATTGAGAGATAAACCAGAGGGGCACAAAAAAGAACGACATATTGAACATTGTTTGCAAAATGGAAAGTGCAAACACCGGCGCGGCACTAGCAGCGGTGACAATCCATGTGCGTAAGGCGAGCTTCTTCTCCAATGCTAGCGAGAGCAAGAACGGCCAGACTACTTGCGCAAACGACCAGAGAATCCAGAAGGGATCGGTGAGGCGGTTCGGGTACCCATAATCTTGCGATATCATTCCATCGCCGAATTGAGGACGGCAGACGAAGGCAATCAGACAGATTAACATGACCGCAAACTGCGACAATGGCGCGCGCGTTTTATTCTTTAAACCAATCAAATCGCTATAGCGCAACATGCAGTAAGCGAGATAAATCTGCATGGGAATGGCGGCCCAAAACGAGCGATCCAATGACGACATTGCGCGGGGTGACAGCGCCGCTACCATTAAGAAACCAAAGGCGGCATAGATTAGCCCAATATAAATGCGTGGCATTTGCGTCAGAGGCTCGGTTACTTTGATGGACTCAACCGTCGCATTTTTCTTCTGCTTGTTAGATTTATTTTCGGACCTCGTGCTCGCTAACCCTTCGTCCTCTACAGGAAGAAGCGCAGCAGACGCAATTTCAGGACCGACTTTCAATTCGGGTCCTGGTTCGGAGTTCCTGGTTTCAGTGCTGAACCTTTTGTTCGGATTGTTCGGATTGTTCGGATTGTTCGGATTGTTCGGAATTTGCTCTGCAAACGTTCCGCCTGTCGGGTTGTCTTGCCGTTCGTCCATTACCCAGGTTCTCCGGCAGCGACAACATCACCGGTGGAAAGCATGGACTTTATCGCCGTCAGCTCAGTGATGACATCATCAGCAGTGCGTATACGATCTTCCGGCTCGAAGGCGCTAAGCTTTGCTACCAGCTCATCAAGAACTTCAGGCGTGTCATGTCTGATTGTTTTCGGATGACTAATAGAAAGCGGCATCGGATCGCGTCCAGTCAGCAAATAATAAATCGTCCCACCCAGACTATACAGATCGCTCTCAGGAACTGTTTTTCCGCGCAACTGTTCCGGGGCAATATAAGCTTGTTTTCCCACGACCGTACCGGTAGCGCTACCGACAAACTGGTTTGCCGCTCCGAAATCGATAAGGATCAGTGCACCATCATTTCTGACCACAAGATTGTCCGGCGTCAGATCCCTGTGAATAATCGGCGGTTCGTTACCATGCAAGAACTTAAGAATTGTCGCGGCCTCAAGGGCCCAATCGACAACGGTCAAGACATCCTGGTCGCTGTTCTGTTTTACGAACTGGCGTAAATCTTGACCGCTCACATATTCCAAAATCAGATAATGCCGCTCGTCTTCGACAAAATGGTCGATTACGCGAGCGATGTTCGGATGTGAGAGTTTAGAGAGAATTTGAGACTCACGCTCCAGGTGCTGTTCTGCCTGTTTCTTGGCCTCCGGATCTGCCTTAGCGTGCACGACGGCCTCTTTCAAAACCACGAGATCGGTTTTGTTCTGGTGCGCAAGGTAAATAGCCGACAAGCCGCCAAACGCCAGTTGCCTCACAATCTCAATTCGGCTGCCTTGCAGTTTATGCCCCGGCTCCAAAGGGACAAAAGTCGTAGGTGCAAAACGTCGAGACAGCTCGTCTTCCCACATTTGCGTATAGCTCTTCTGCCCAATGCCGCGCGCATGATTTTGCATCGACTTCTGATACTCGATCAAATCCGGCGATCGATCGCATTTTGAGCCCCATAACTCCACACCAAGGAGCAACTGTTCAACATCAGCATCCTTGATGTTTTTCAAGGACAAATTGAGATGCTCGCCGGAATCAAAACTGAGCAAAAGTGTGCCGCCGTAAGCTTGCTCATCCTTGATCAAAGATGCCGCCTTAAGCTCACTCCAATTGCGATTGCGTTTGAATTTCAAGTTCGGCAAGAATGATGGAGGAAAACACATGCCGTCTTTCGAGATGTAAATTCGATTGTCCTCTGATACCGCAGACAGTGCCATGCAAGAAAGCATCACGGTGACCAGCCCGACGCAACCAGTAACGACCAGGTGCGTGGGCAGCACTCCTGGAAAAGCAAGCGCTCTGCCGATAAGAAAACCGAGAATAGCAGGGGCAATCACAGCCCAGAGAGGAAACAGCGCGCACATAGAAGTAAACACCACTTTTAGTGGCATAGAGCGATAAGGGATGACAACGTTTAACTCAGCCACACCTACCCGCCTCCTGTCTTAGCACGCATCAAATCAACATCTCGCTGGACATCTTTAATATCCGGTCCCCGCTCGCCGTCTCTTAAACGCGACAGCAGGCTTTCGTAAATCGGTGTCGCCAGGTTCGTTTCGCCAATATCACGATATAGATTGGCCAGCGCATGCTGATTTAACAAATAGTGATACGCTGAATTTCTTTTCGATTTCAGCGTTTCGGCTGCCCGCTCCAGGTATTTTCTAGCCATGAGCAAATCGCCCTGTGCAGCTCTCACCTTGCCCAGTTCCGAGTAAATCTGCGCCAGCTGAGTGTCTTTCTTTCGCTGTGACAAAGTTTGCTGCATGCGTAATGCAGAATTGAGATTCGTTTCGGCTTCCGGGTATTTCTTTTGCCCTAACTGAGATATACCTAGCTGTAGAAAGCGGCGCACATTGTCGTCATCGTCGCCCCAGGAAAGCGACTGTGAAAGCGCCTGCTTCAGATAACCCTCTGCCTTTTCGTATTGCTTCAGTCGATTGTATTCAAAACCAATATCGTATTGAACTGAAGAACGATAATTAGGCCGATTATTCGGCCACAACTCGATTGCCTTCAAATTGAGAGGCAAAGCGGTTTTATAATCCCAATAATTGTCCAAGTTCCAAGCTGCAAGATAGAGCAATAACGGTGTCTCATACGGAACGTAGGTTCCGCCCTTGTTAATCATTGATAGAGCTGTATTTGCCAAGGCGCGCCCTGCTTCTTCGTCCTTTTCCTGAAAAGCTATAGAGGCCAGCCGGAGACGAAGCAATGCCCCCTTTGCGCCCTTGTCCTGATCATTTGCGGCAAGAGTTGCAAGACCTTTATTTAAGGCAGCCTTGGCTGCCGGCAAATTGCGATTTTGACGGTAAAACCAAGACAGATCGGACACAGTTTCTACATAACCCTGGCTGTTGAGATAAAGCTTGCCCGCCAGCGCTGCAAGAGTTTGCTTGCGCATCTCATCGATCTGATTTCCGAATGTAGAAAGAACAACAAGCAGTCCGATAAAAGTTACAGGCCCGAAAGGCAATTTGCGCATCGGTCGATTGGCCGGCAGCATTTTTTTAGCAACGGCATCATCGCCGTTGGCGTAATGATTTTGAGCGCTCTGCGCCAAACTGAAAGCAGGACGCGGCCCAGTCGTTTCTGCCGCCGCCGATTGCGCACCTGAAGACTTTTCACTATCGGCGCCAGCGGTTTTTCTTGAGGAATCAGACGCATCCGGTCCTTCCGTCAGCTTTACGGATGGGGTCTTCTCATCAATTTCAATGAAATCCGGCTTTTCGCTAGATGCCATTCGAAGTAAAAACCTGCGCCATGTACTTCTTGATTAATTCCACATATCGCCTTTTTTCAGACATATATAGATGACTTTGACCGGTTAATATGAGCGTCGACGGTTGGTCCGTCGGCACTTGCATGTCATTAAGGGTTCACATTGAAGGCAAAAAAGCGGCGAAAGGGCACTTCTGTGGCGTCAGCCACGACTCTGGCTCTCGCCCTGATCAGCCTGCCGGGTTGTTCAAGCCTTAGCCAAAAACCTGACCTGAGCGGTGAAACACTGTCGGTCAAGGCACCCGAGGCAGTCGACAATCCTATGCGGAAATTCGCTCAAAACGCGCAGGGGACTTTCGCCTGCGGGCTGTACTTGGACGGCAAGAAAGTCGGCTATATGGTCAACTCGAGCAAAATCATCAAGCGCGGCGACACTGATTTTTTCGAGCAAAAAATCGAAACGCTAATCAGCGCTAAAAAAGAAGGCAAGCCTTTCCTAGACAAGAGCATGCTCACTAGACTGTTCAACCTCGACAACCAAGGCGAGCTATTCAGCATCGACCTGGTGAGCGAACGCGACGGCGCCACATATACAAGTAATGTGATGAAGCAAGGCAACAAATATCAGGCGACGAATTCCGGCGGCAAAAGTACCAGCTCACTTTCCGTTGAAAACCCAAAAACATCGCTCGGCGACGATAAACAGCTTGGCGATTGGCTGAAGTCTTCACCAAAGCCGGGAGATACTTTCGACCATAAGACTTCTGACTTCCGTCAGGGTGAATTCGATGAGCAAGTTTCACACTACAAATATGTCGGGCTAAAGAAGGTCGTCATTAACGGCGTCGAGACGACAGTGCACAAACTAGATGTGCGCGAAGAAGGTGATGACGACGTTACTCAATACGAATGCGACAATTTCGGTCGCATGCTTGGCGGCACTATCGGGCCGATTTCATTTCGCCTGGAAGATGAAAGTACCGCACGAAAGCTCGATACTCAGGGCGTCGATCTGGTGACCGATTCGTCGGTTCCGACCAATGTCGCGATGGGCGATCCAAAGAAGTTGAAGCAAGTTCTCCTCAAAATAACCGGCATCAATTACACGTTGCCTGATTCCCACAGGCAAATGCAAATCGCTGATGGTAAGAAGGGCGGCTGGACCACCATCATGGTCATTCGTGACTTCAAGAGCAAAGACAAAGAACTGCTCAGCAAAGACGATGTACAAAAATACCTGAAAGCAACTCCGACAATTCAATCGGACAGCAAAGAAATTAAAGACTTCGCAGCTAAGGCGCTAGGGCAATCATTGGAATCAGCAAGATCTATAAGTGGATTGAAAAAAGCGGAGCTGCTGCAATCGGCCGTATATAAACTAATTTCGAAAGACGTCAATCGCAATTCGACTACGGCTTTGGAAGTGCTCGAAAGAAAAGCAGGCGATTGCACCGAGCACACGCTGCTTTTTAATGCTCTGGCACGAGCCGCAGGGATGCCCTCGCGCGAAGTCAGCGGTCTCATGTACACCCAATCTCCAAAGCCTCAGTATTACTGGCATGCATGGAATGAGGTTCACGATGGGGAGCGCTGGATTTCGGTCGATCCAACCTGGAATGAAACTCTAGTTGATGCGGGGCATTTAAAAATTACCTATGAAAATTCGATGAAAATTGCCAGCTCTTTCGGCAAATTGAAAATCGAAATTATTTCCTTTCAAACCGACGCCGAAATACCCACCAAAGGTGCATTCGGTGCGGCTCAAAAACCGCAGACCAGTGACAAAGACACTGTCTTCATGGATAAAGTGCCGCCGCCCCCGGCAGCCTTGCACAGCAATCTCAAGGAAGCGCCGCCTCCAGTTAATATAGGCGCCGACGGGAGTCTGGGGCTTCCGCCTGGAATGAGCAGCGAAAGTGCACTGAATGCCGCCGCCAAGCCAATGGTCAAACCCAGAAAAGACCTGGGCAAACCAATCGAACAATTTCGCGGCTCGCAAATGAAGTCGATTCAGTTCGACAAGCAAGGCAAGCTTGCCGAATAATCCCAAGACGCTGCGCCAGTCCGAAATTCGTCATTTACTTTTCCGCAACTGAGTTCGTCTAACTTAGTCATCAATTAGTCATGGCAACGTCATACGGTTCAGCTAGTATTCATTCAGTTCACTTCCCAGCAATTGAATCCCCCCGATGTCTGGACCAGGAGGTCTTTATGTCGTCCTTCGCGCAGCCTTACAGCCCTTTTGCCGGCATGACCATAAGCAGTTGCATGAGCCATGATCCTGGCGCTTGCTGCTTGAGCACGAAAGAATTGAAATGTGATGTTGGAGTCAATAAAGAGCACAATGTCTACAAATTGTCTTACGAGACAGGCGCCGAGGTGATTCTCGGAACGGATTTCCAACTGGTGCGCTCCGCTTGCCACATGCTCTGGCTGCGCGACCGCAACGAAGTGCTGCACGTCCTAGACTAGTTCGATCGAAGCCGAATATCCGCTCAGTGCCCGACATTGCGAGCTTTCGAGGCAGCCGAGCTTATAACTTCTTTCAAGGGCTTGCCGGTGGCTCGAGCATAGTCGGCGCAGTCTTCAAATTCTGGCTGCACGTTTATGACCTTGCCTTCTAAATCTTTGCCTATTTTGACTCGCACTTGAGGAGCCGAAGAGTCTTCCTGCAAGTCGATTTTCTTCAATTCGCGCTCGGCAATCAAACGCTCCATCACGCTGCTGCGCACACCCAAAGTAGATGTTTCCGCCAGCAAAATCTCTTTTACTTTGCGCTCGTCTTCCAAGCGGCAAATGACAGTCAGCAGGTGCCCCGAGCGCCCTTTCTTCATGGTGCACGGCGTGACATAAACATCCAGTGCACCCTCTTCCAAAAGTTTTTCCGATGCATAACTGATGACCTGAGGCGAGAGATCGTCGAAATTACATTCAACAACAGCGACCATTTCACTGCGAAAGCGCGCCGACGGTGCATTTTTTTCACTGCCTCGCTTAGGTGCAGATTGACCAATCACGATTCTGCAGACATTCGGATGCCCGGCCGGATTGAGAGAACCGGCACCATATCCGATGGCGTCAACCACGGACATCTCAGGTTGAGATCCGAAACGTTCGGCAACGGTAGTGAGAATAGCAGCGCCGGTTGGGGTCAAACACTCAAAATCTAGAGATGTTTGCGCAATGGGCGCTCGAGCTTCCCGGATCAATTCCAGAGTTGCAGGACCAGGTACAGGGAACTCACCGTGCATACTGTGTATAGTTCCGCCGCCGACTGGCAGAGCAGAAACAATTGATTTCTCAATGCCCATCAAATCATACGCAATCGCGAATCCGACAATGTCGACAATCGCATCGATGGCACCGACTTCGTGAAAGTGAACGTCGTCAGGCGTCACGCCATGCACTTTGGCTTCGGCAATGCCAAGGCGGGTAAAGATTTCCGCCGCCAGCTTTTTTGCCGCAGGTTTTATCGATGATGCTTCGATGATTTTCAGAATGTCGGACAAGCCACGATGAGGGTGTTCGTGATGATGTTCATGGGAATGCTCATGTTCGTCGTGTTGATGATCGTGATCGTCGTGAGCGTGCCCATGAGAATGTTCATGACTGTGCCCATGCGAATGTTCGTGACTGTGCGAATGATGCTCGTGTGGAAGTCCGTGTTTATGGTCGTGCTCGTGAGCCGCGTTAGCGCTGAGAAAAACGTGCAATTTAGTGGAATGAACGCCGCAACGCAATAACTTTTCGGCTCGAACCGAGAAACTTCCTTCCGGAAGATCGATCTTCTCCAACTCCGCCTTCCACTGTTCGACATTTAAACCAGCATCTATCAACGCTCCCAGGAGCATGTCTCCGGCGGCGCCAAAGGGACAATCAAAAAAGGCTGTATTCATGCTTTACCTGCTGTGTTTATCCGGAAGAACAATGTTTTCCAATGCACCATCGGAGGTGACCTGGAATTTCTGCACCAAATGTTTTACAAGCGAGGGATACTTCTCATTGATAATAGTCAGACGCTTATGACCAGGAGTAAGGCAAAGCTCGTAGTTGCCGTCTTTTGCAGTGACAGCCGCACCGCCGCCGTGAATTCTGGCCGACGAATCCTCGCCTGTGTCCGCAGACGAAATTTTGACAACGATATCTTTCAGCGGTTTGCCATCGGCGCCTGTGACACAGCCACGTACTGAAAAGCCGTGATGCAGTTGAATGAGAAAACGCCGATCGACTTTACCGGAGACGTCATCGATAAGAGCCGCAGCCAGAGCACCTTTTTTGCGCGGAGTTATCTCCACGAAACAACTTTTACAGGGAGCATGCTTTATTGAAAATTTGCCATTAGAATCCGTCGTGTCCGATACGGACCACGTCGCTTCATCATCAAAAACAACGACTTTTGCTCCCGTGACTGGAAAACTTCCAGGATCGGTAATTCTTCCGCTAATGACAGCGTCTGCCCATGCGGGTGTTGCCAGGGAGGCTAAGCCAGCAACGAGCAATACCGGCAGCTTTGCAAAGCGATTTTCGTCTGATTTGTGCGTCATTTGTTTCTCACCAAACGCCTTAGAGCTTCTCACAAAACGCTAAATATACCTCAGCCTAGTATTTCCTTAAGCGTTTCAAAATAAATATCCGCCGATTTATTGAAGTCTTCGAACATCAATAATTGAAGCATGTCGCTGACGATGCCCTCGTATAGACCAGCAAATGCCTGGGGTCCATTGAGAAAGCGATCGGCAGCCCAATCGATGATCAAGAAGCAGGCGATAGTCATGTGAGCTGGAAGAATGTCATCGTTGATGCGTTCTTTCACACACTTCTGCAAGATCTCCAATATCTCAGACTGGGTTTCCTCTGAGACATCACGAACTCCCCACGCGTACCAACTTTTTGCGAACCCGAAAAGAAAGGCCCTCACCAGTTCCCAATCTATAAATGTTTTTTGTTGGTCATTTTTTCTATGTCCAAACATCACAAGCGCATAGCCAAGGTCGAAGTGTGGAAAGGAAAAGTGCATATGATCGAAATCGATAGCCCATGCGACTTTACTCTTACCTTTGCAGTCCGCTATCAGGAAATTGCCGGGATGAAAATCACCGTGCACTAAATACTTAACCGTCTGTCCTTCGTTAACAATCTTGCCTTTTGACGCAGAGTCCAAGGCCTTTGAAAGCCTAGTGGTCAGCGTGCTTTCTGCCTGTACCAGTTGCGAAAATACCTGCGGAAGTGCGTCCTCTTTTTTAGTAAGCAGTGATACAAGGTTTTTCCACTTCTCCAGGGTTTCTTCTAAAACATCTGATGACCAGGTTTGTTGGTCCTCCGATTTTTGCTCGAAGCTAACATAACTATTGAATGCTTCATGCATACGGAGGAGCAGAGCTCCTGCCAATCGACAATCAGTCGAGGAAACTTGGTTGTTCATCCAATTTTGGCGCTTTTCCTGTTCGACAAACTCAAAAAGTTGATACCTTTGGTTTTCAAAACTGCAGTGACCGCCACCGGCAACAGGCTCGATCAGTTTCGGAGAAATCGAAAGTAGTTTTTCCTCAGACCATTTGAGAAACCGCTCGACGCGTTTCAATTGCTCGTCGGAGACCCATGAACTGACACGTTTGAGAAAGTAAGAACCGCTTGAGGAAGTGACGCGAAAAGCACTGCGCAGTTCTTCAACGTCGGCTGGAAGGGGCGCTCCCTTCGCTTTCAGATACTCTTCTTCATCTGTCGCAATCGATTCGATTGCTTCGATCTTGCCCAGCTCATAAGCGTTTTGCAGCGCATCTTTCAACAGGCTGATAGCCGTACTATTTGACATCACACCCGTCCTGTCCTGTAAACTCTTCAGTATGCCTATTCAAATCGGCTCTATCACTTTGAAAAGCCGCGTGTACGTACCACCGATGGCGGGGGTCACGGACCTGGTTTTTCGCGACATCGTGCGCCAGGTCGATCCAAACTGCCTGCTTTCTACGGAGATGGTATCAAGCCGCGCGCTGATGAATCGCCCCGAATGCCGAATTATGGATCTCTCCGACACAGAGCATCCGATTGGCATCCAACTCTTCGGGCATGAGCCTGATGTGATGGCGACTGCCGCTCAAATGGCAGAGAAAAAGGGCGCCGACTTCGTCGACATCAATATGGGATGCCCGGTCCCCAAGATTACAAAAGGTAAAGACGGTTGCGCCTTGATGAAGGAGCCGGACCTGGCGCGCGAAATCATATCCACGGTGAAAACCGCGATCAAAATTCCTGTGACGGTGAAATTCCGCCTGGGCTGGGACGACAATTCGCGCAATGCTGTCGAGTTCGGCGAGATGGTTGAAGGCGCCGGTGCTTCCGCGGTGACTGTGCACGGAAGAACCAGGCAGCAGCTCTATTCAGGAAAAGCAGACTGGAATTTCATTTCCAAAGTGAAAGCGGCTTTGGGCATTCCGGTATTCGGCAACGGTGATGTTTTCGAGCCGGAAGACGCGATCAGGCTGCTGGAAATCACAGGTTGCGACGGAGTGGCGGTGGCTCGCGGCACGCTCGGCAATCCGTGGCTAATCCCTCGCATAACTCGTTATATCGATGAGGGCGTGCTCGCTGCCGCGCCTGATGACGTCGACAAACTGATCCTCGCCTACCTGCACTGCGTCTGGCTGACCAGGTACAAAGGTCCGCGCATCGGCTCCAACGAATCCCGAAGGCACATGACGCACTACACTAAGGGTATGACAGGCGCGGCGCCGTTTCGCGCCCGGCTGACACAAATTACTTGCGCTCAGGACGCAGCGGATATTCTTGCGGAACTGTCCGAGCTTGTCGGCGGAAAAGAAGGCAAAGAGCGCTTCTTAACGAATGTAGAGAACGACAATCAGAAAAATGGTGTACAGCCAGGTAAATGGCATCGCCAGCGTGAAGAAGGTCTCCATGCCCCAGTTGATCTCGGTACCCTCGCGCCAGTCGCAGTACCATAGGATCCCGTTGACGAACAGATTCATGCCCCAGCCCATGATGCCGACCATGAATGCAAAAAGTAAGATTATTGCCCAGATGTCCATTAGGGATGCGGTCTCTTAAAGCTTGTCGCCAACGCAAAAGAAGGATCTGGTACTCCTTTTGAGAAAACAATAAGACCGACCGGTTTCCTTGGCAACGGGAAAATCCCCCCTGAGGACAATCTGAGTCAATATTAATCGGGCTTTTGCTACGAAAAAGCACAAAAGCACCGATTTGAACCGGTGCGTTCTTGCGATTCTTACAGGCAAATCATATTGCCAGCCACCGAGCAGCGCTCGCAGCGGCGGATCAATAGATCTGGTAACCGCCTGGTGAGATAAGGATGGTGCCGTCGTCTTCGGCAGCAACAGTCTGCAAAGCCTGGATTACGGCGTTGGTTGCTTTGTGCTGATCACGCGTCTCGGTCTTGATGACTTTAGCGCGCTGAGCCACTTTCAGCACCAGCTCGTAACGGTTGCCATGCTTATCCATCAACTGGTCAAGGATTCTGGTTGTGCTCATTTGTCCCCAATGGTCGTGGTTCTGGGCGTTTCGTCCCCTCACCCGGACGCCAATATACAGGCGCCAGCTAAGGTCTTATGCGACAACGTTCAGCATACACGATCGAGAGCACATTGTTGACAGCTTGGTCCATATCGTCGTTAACAACTTCATAGTGGAAGAAGTCGCGCTCCTTCAATTCTTGACCTGCCTTGTCCAGACGCATTGCAATTACGTCCTCCGGCTCAGTAGCTCTGGTGCGAAGTCGCTTTTCAAGCACGTCCATCGATGGTGGTGCCAGAAACACCAAAATCGCCTGGGGAAACTGCTTCATCACTTGCTTTGCGCCTTGCACCTCAATGACAAGCACGACATCAAGGCCTTCGGTAAGGCGGTTTTCAACCCAGTTTCTCGGGGTGCCGTAATAGTTGCCGGCAAACTCCGCGCATTCAATGAAATGATTCTTGGTGCGCATCTTTTCGAAGCTTTCTCGGTCGGTGAAGAAGTAATCAACACCGTCGCGCTCGCCTTCGCGCTGCTTCCTTGTCGTCACAGAGACCGACTCGACGATTCCGCCCGCTTCGTCCAAAACGCGGCAAATAATGGTGTTTTTGCCCACACCTGATGGTCCTGTGAGCACGAAAAGATTACCTGGCACTACCCTTTCCGTCTGATTATCACTTTTGGCGGGCTCTGCATCAGCATCGCAGTGCTCCGAACCAGCAGCGCGACCGGACGTACCGGACCGGTCAGATCCTTCTGCTTTTTTCGGCAAAGACTGTTTGCTTTTGCTAGCCGGCATAGAAAGCCCTCTTTGTCAGTCGAATCGCCCGAAAATTCCGCTACCAGTGAAGACCATGTGATTCATAATACCGCTTCACTTTTTTGATAGATTGTCCTTTACTAAGAGACCCCTATTAAACCTAAACGAGAACAGCCATGCAACCGTTCGATGCCCTGACAATTCGAGCAGTGCTAGACGAGGCCAAGCCGCTCTTGCTCAACCGGCGTGTTGACAGGGTTTTTCAGCTGGCGCGCGATGAATTGCTCATTTCGCTGCGCTCGAAATCGGGCATGGTACACCTTTTCTTATCCGCTCACGCCACCTATGGCCGAATCTGTCTTGTAAAACAGGCACCACAGGGGGCTAAAAACGATCGGGCGCCGCAAAACAATTCTAATTTCGCTCTGCTTTTGAGGAAAACACTGGCTTCGGCCACGCTGGTTCATATCGAACAGCTACCGGGCGAGCGCATTGTGGACTTTGTATTTTCCTCAACCGATGAGGTCGGAACCGCGAGCCACAAAGTATTGACTGCCGAAATTATGGGTCGGCACAGCAATTTGATTTTTTGGGATAAAGCCAAAGAAAAAATTCTCACAGCGTCTCATATTGTCACAAAAGAGATGAGCCGCCATCGTGAAGTGGCTCCGGGACTGACATATAAACGACCGCCCGGTCAGGAGCGCCCAAATATTTTCAAGGTCACGCGTGAAGATTTTTCAGAGCAGTGGAAATTGTTGAAAGAGAATTTCGAGAAAAGTCAAAATGCGGATGCGACCGGATCGCCGGTTTCTTCTTTTGCGACTCTAGAACAGTGGCTGATCCATACTTTCACCGGTTTGGGACGCAATTTATCCGAAGAAGTAATTCTCGCATCAGGCTCGAAAAGTCCAGTTTGCGAGGCTTTGAAGGAATCTGATAGTGAGGAAAAAGTTTGGTCGGTAATTAGGCTGCTTGGAGAGGATCGCATTAACTTCAAGCCGGCAATGAAAAAAGATCTCTCGAGATTTACAGTACTCTCTTTGATACCGGAACTGAAAGAAGCAAGCAGCATCGCATCAGGTGCGGATTCTGCAGCCACTTTAATCGGTGCGAACTCAGAAGCCACCGAAATTGGTGCAAAAATACAGACAGCCTGGAAACATTTTCCGGCGGTTAATGACCTGATAGATGACTATTACGGCGCGGTTGAAGCACGTGAGCAGTTCCAGCAATTACGCGAAAGGCTGCGAAACGAACTCAAGTCGGAAGATGAAAAACTGGCATCCAGAATTTCGGTTGCCTCGCAGCATATTAGAAACGAACAATCTCTAGACGAGATGAAACGCTCAGGAGATCTTGTTTTAGCCAATCTCGGCACAATCGAGCCGGGGCAAACCGATCTTGAAGTCGAAGATCTTTACACGGGTGGTTCCGAAAAGATAAAGATCAAACTCAATCCGAATTTGACTGCATCGCAAAATGCTCAATGGTTTTATCGGCAATTCTCAAAGCTACGCAGCCGCCAAAAGGCAGCCAAGCTGTCGTTTGATGAAGCGTCGAAAAAACAAACTCTAGTGGAAACGCAACTCAAACAATTAGAAACAGCGCAGACAAACGACGAGTTGAGAGCACTGCGTGAATTGATCATCGGGCGAAAACCGGCTTCAGCGATGCAACAGCCACAGCAAAATAAGGGGCAAGCGGCCGACAAGAAGAAGGCGGGAAAACCCCGCATGCTGAGCGTAACTTCGTCTGATGGTTGGACCATTTACGTAGGACGCAATCGCCACGAAAACGATCAACTCTTGAGCAAACTCGCTCAGCCGAATGATATTTGGCTGCATATTTTAGGCTCCGGAGGAGCGCATGTTCTTATTCGAGTTCCGGCTTCGAAGCAGGAACCACCGCTTACGACTTTGAAGGAGGCGGCTCAAATTGCGGCGCGCCTTTCTAAAGGTGGCACGTCCGGCACTAAAGTCCGCGTTGTCTACACGCAAGTAAAGTATGTGAAAAAGCTCGGCAAGGATAAGCCTGGGCAAGTACGCTACGAGAACGAAAAGACGCTCGAAGTCGACACGGCCGCGCCCATGCCGAAGTGCATGAAGCAGCTCTTCAGCCACTAAGTTTTTCACTAATGGTTTTGAAGCGAATGCTACCCGGACACGGCCTCAAAAATGCTCACGATTAACACACGGTTCGCGTCGTAAAGTTTGCCCAATTGATGAATGTACCCGAAAGCGGCATCGCCTTTCGGGCAGCGCCTCACGCTACTAAAAAATAGGAACGAGAAACATGCCCAACCCCTTGGATGTCGCTAGAGTTGCCGCCAATACTGTCGAGCGAACTACCGGTCTCAACTTAGTCGAACTTGCCGGTCCGGCAAATCGCATACTATCAGGTGCCGGGCGCAGCTCCGAGTGGGCGGAGAACACCATGAATTTTGCGGCTGCAAGAGATCAACTGGCTAGTTTTGGCATCAACTTATTCAAGAAGGATGAGAAGACTGGAATCACCAATCTCGCAAGCGAGTTATCTTTGCGTGTTACGACCAAAGGTGACGGCAAATTTGCTATTTATCCGATGAGAGATGGAGACACAATACCCTTTTCCGCAGGTTGGTTAGGGCAAGGCCGGGCCACGCAGATCAACACTTTCGGAGATGGGCTGATAACTATGCAGAATCCGCTAGGCGTTATGGCAAAGCCCGGCTTCATGCCCAATAGTGACGCAGCCAGATGGGTTGAAATGTACAAAATGAAGGGCTCTCAGCACATCGGCTCATATGATGAAGCCGGCAACAAATCCGGAATTTGGCGAGGGCTCTACGGTATGGAAGATCCAGTGTTAAGGCGATGGGCGCAATTTCCCAATAAATACGCCTCCACCCCAGATGCGATCGGCACTGTATACGATACCTACAGATTAGGCAGATTCGGCAACGCTAGCAATCCGATTCATACAGACGTGTCGCACATGACTCGATATCGCAATGGACAAACTGATGTTTGGCTACACAAACCGGGCTTCAGAGGCGAGGATACGCCACTTCGCTACGATGCAATGAATCGATTGATTCGTTCTTGATCGATGATTGAATCTACATTTTTCTGAACAAGGCGACTACAACACCTTGAACTGAGAGGCCATCTTTTGCATCGACGAAGATTGGCTGGAGTTGGCTATTTGCAGGCTGCAATCTGTAGCCGCCTTTTTCTTTGAACAAACGCTTCAAGGTTGCGGTTCCATCATCCAAAAGTGCCACCACAATTTCTCCATTGCGAGGAGATGGATTGGGCTTGATGATAACGAAGTCGCCGTCACAGATGCCGTCTTCGATCATGGAATCGCCCTTTACTTTGAGAGCGAAACAATCGGTACCGGCATACGGACTATCCATGGCAAGAAACTCACCCGATTCGATTGCATCGATCGGACGACCGGCAGCGATAGTGCCTGCCAGAGGAATACCGACAGGCTCGGTATATGTCTCTTCGTATTCAATAGTTGTCTCTGTCGTCCTGCCACCGGTCTGAGTGGTCATTTGAGAAACGACTCTCAATGAACGATTAAGCCCTGGCTCCCAATGGACATATCCTTTTTTCTTGAGAGCGGCGACATGCTGGTGAACCGTCATCCGGTTGCGTAAACCCAGAGCCTTTGCCAATTCGGCTAAGGTCGGCGGATACCCATTTTCTTCAGTCAGCTCGACAATAGACTTTATTACGTCGCGTTGCCGTGGCGGCAAACAGTCCAGATCCATAAATTCTCCTCGAAGTGCCGCCCCAGAATCGTCTCAGACCAATTTAAGTATCGATTTCAGTATCGATTTCAGTATCTCCGGAGTGCCTGGGTAACCATTCCTCCCGGATACATACGTAAGTATAGTACTAAAAATTGAGAGTGACAAGCCCCAACTCAATCCGGTAGTAAAAATTTCCAAGACCCGAGGAAGCTTGCCAGGTAAATCAATTTGATTCCCCCGCCTGCCCCAAAATTTATCGCAATGTGAGTTGGGAGCGCAAAATTCAGGTCACAATATCGTTCAGAGATTTTCGAATTTTTCTGACCAGATGAGAGGCTGGAAAACAAGCGCCAGTCAGAAATTCGTATAGAAGTAAAAGCCACGCTGTCAAGCGAAAGTCGCAAAAGCGCCACTCTGTGGCGATTACATCTTTTCCAACTATTCAGAAAAATTGGAAAAAATCTGACCACTTGGAGAAAGAAAAATCGCAAGGTTGGTGTCCGAGATTACCTGCACTGTCGTAAAATCTTGCCTTGCAATTTCAGCTGAACGAGGTTTTGAAAATGAAAAAATTACTGGTGCTGGCAGTCGCGCTCGCAACGCTCGGCTCATCGTTCGGCACATGCGCATTTGCTGATGACGATACAGGCAAAAGAGGTCAGACTGCCAAGCTAACAAAGCAAGAAGCAGAAGCGATTGCTCTCAAGCAATTGTCGGGAACCGTTACTGACAGCGACCTCGAAAGAATGCACAAAAAGCCGCACACACTCTATTATTCTGTCAGCGTCAAAGGCGAGAAAGAGAAAAAGAACTTTCACATCAACGCCACTGACGGCTCGATTATGAAGGTAACAAATAAGGACATGGACGACTAAGTTCAATCCGTCATCTAAAAAGTTCAAAACGCACTTGCCGCAACAAACGACAAGTGCGTTTTTCATTACTGAATTCTGTGTTTACTCTTTCAGTTATTACAGAATGCGTTTGCCTAGAGCTGAAAGAATCAGCTCCACAGCCAATTCGGCAGTTTTATTGCGCACATCGAAGGCGGGATTCAGCTCCACAATATCTATAGAGCGAACCAACTCCGACTCGGCCAGAAGCTCGAGCGCCAGGTGGCTTTCCCTGTAACTCAGTCCGCCTCGCGAGGCAGTGCTGACGCCCGGCGCAACATCCGGATCGATTACATCTATATCAAAGGATACATGAATGCCGTTCACATCCGAACCGGCCGCTTCCAGCGCCATGTCTGTCACACGCCCCAGTCCAAGATGATCTATTTCCTTCATCGTAAATGGAGTGATACCAGTTTGATTGATCATGTCGCGCTCAGGTGGATCGACATCGCGAATACCGATCAATACAGATCGCTTAGCCGGCACTTTTGGACTGAAACCCTTGAGGTTAACCAGCTTCTCATCGCCCAACCCCAGCGAAACAGCGAACGGCATGCCGTGCACGTTGCCACTGGCAGTAGTGTCAGGGGTATTGATGTCACCATGGGCATCAAACCAGATCAAACCGAGAGTCTCTTCGCGCTTTCTGAAATAACTGGACGCCCCGGCGATGCTTCCGATAGCCAGACTGTGATCGCCGCCTATCGTAATCGGCAGATTGCCGGCGTCCATGGCGGACTCGACGGCATCGGCAACAGCAGCACTGACCTCGTATATTTCCGGAACGCACTTGCTTTGGGAGTCTTTGTCCCACCAGCAAACAGAGTGCGGCACGTCGATATCGATTTCTTCTGCAACTTTGAATCCCAGCGCCTTAATCCGCTCGGGCAGTTCGGCAACCCGCATGGCGGCAGGTCCCATGCTTGCCCCTCTGTGGCTGCCGCCCAGAAAGAGCGGAACATAAATAAGCGAGACCGGGCGCGCATTACGACCTGGCTGCGGTCGTGAGGCGCTAGGCTGCTTCTCCGTCGCCTTCACTTTTACTTTTGTATCTTGTGCCAATTTAGCCACCTTTTTAGTTGCGGACATTCTAATTAGAACTCGGCCTTTTCAAGGCTCAGCGTTTCGGCCTCAGCGTTTCATCGAGGGCCGCTAGCGCGGCTTGTCAGTGATATGCCATTTGCAGGAAAGTTCCCAGCTTGAGCCGAAGCTTCTCAATCGCTGACATATTGCAACAGTGCCATACACAATGTGCAAATCAAGTATCTCTGCGATGTCCCTAGTGTATAATCTCAAGTCTGTTTTGTCTTTGCCAACTGAAGCCATTCGGCGCTGGAGGTTAGTTACGTGTTGCGGCCAATGATCAAATTGTTTTTCCTGGGCAGAGCTGCCTTCGAAGTCGCCCGCGAACGCGTCGAGGACGCGCTCGACTCCTTGACGGCCAAAGCAGGCGAATACAAATCCACCGGTTCCGACCGCGTGCATGAATACAAAGATCGTGCCAAAGAAGTAGCGAGCGAAATTTCGCAAAACATATGGCAACGTTCCGAAGTTTTGGAAAGTCAGGTACGCGAGCGTATCCGCAGGCAAGTTGCCGATTTTTCGCTGGGCGCTCTGGGCGACACCACCGAGATCAACGAATTGAGAGCAGAAATCGCCACTTTACGTGCAGAGATTTCCGAACTCAAGTCGATGAAAGTCAGTGTCTAAGACGCTTTTCTAGCGACATACACTTTTTTGCCAGGCTGCGGGGACATGCTCTGTGAGTCCGCCCGACGATCTATCCGACTCTTCAAAACCAGCAAGTTATCGGGATAGTTCATCCGGAAAAAAGCCTGAGTCGGATAAAAACGTCGCCAAGAGCGCTCGTGCCAAACCGGCAAAGATTCGCAATCAGACTCCGGCGCAACGCAGCCCTCTGGAGTCGGAAATTCGCGCCTATTCAGGCAGCCCGTTTCCTCTAATCGGCAGAAAGTCTTCCTCCCTGGAATCCTTTAACCCGTACGATCCTGCAGAAGCGGACCGTTCGGTCAAAATCGGCAATCTTATCGGCGATGCTCGTTTTTGGAGCATGCTGAAGACAATGCTCAGCTTCACCTGCGCCAGCATCGCAGACAAGATGAATCCGCCCAAAACGCCGGAGGAATCGGAGTCTCGCCAGAAGTCGCGCGCGATCAGGTTGAAGGAAACCTGCATCAGTCTTGGCGAGACATATATCAAGCTCGGGCAATTTCTCAGCGTCAGGCGCGATGCGTTGCCGGTGGATATCGCGGACGAACTGGCTTTACTGCAAGATCAAGTCCCGCCCTTCGATTTTCAAACCGTTCAGGCGACCATCAAACGCGACCTGGGCGCCTCGCCGGATGAACTGTTCGCTCATTTTGAAGAACACCCGATTGCATCGGCTTCGGTCGGCCAGGTGCACAGAGCGCGTCTCAAAGACGGCACGGAAGTGGCTGTCAAAGTGCAACGCCCGGCGCTGCGTCAGCGATTTTATCAAGACCTCGGATACATGCGCTTTATGGCGCGGCTGGGCAGTTTACTTTTCAAGACGAGCGCCGATTGGGATGGCTGGCTGGAATTATCCGACGAATTCGGACGCAATCTGTTTTGCGAAGTCAATTACATTCAGGAAGGTCGAAACGCTGACAGGCTGCGACGAGTGCTCAGAGATTATCCGGACATTCGCGTGCCGAAAGTGTTCTGGAAGTACACGGGAAGGCGTGTTTTGACACTCGAATTTTTGCCCGGAACCAAAATCGATCGAGTCAAGGAGCTCCTGGAGCGCAATGTCAACTTGCCGCGCCTGGGCAAGCAACTGGTCAATTGCTACCTAGAACAAGTGTTGATGCATGGCTTTTTCCACGCCGATCCGCATGCCGGTAATCTGGCAGTCGATGAAGACGGACGGCTTGTCATCTATGATTTCGGCATGGTGGGAGAAATTTCCGACGAACAAAGGCAAGCGATCACGGGCTGCATCTCTGCTGTTATTCAGAAAAACACTGAAGATCTGATCGCCAATTTGCGCAAACTCGGAATACTCAAAGAAGGCGCCAATTCAATGCCTATCGAGCGAGCGGTGCAACCTTTTATCGATTACTATGCCGGCCGCGAAGTGAAAGATCTAGACTTCACCGATCTCGAAAACGATATCGATCAGATAGCCCTCGATCGATCTCTGTGCTTGCCGCCGTCGCTTGCCTACCTTTTGCGAGCGGGATCGACTATTGAAGGAATTGCCAGGACTTTGCAGCCTAATTTTAGTTTTGTCGAAGCAGCTAAGCCGGCTCTCAAGAAGTGGATTATGAACCGACCTCAACAAGCGGTCCCTCTTTTGCGCCTCTTCTACGGCGGAAACGTAACTTTACTTGAAGAGTCACTTTCCAAACTTTCCGGTGCGCAAGATCTGCCTCAATCGGGTCAAAACGCGCTTAAGAAGGGGACTCGCATTACCAATAGTGGCACGCAAAAAGCTCTGGAGTCGAGTCTGAAAGAAGCACAGGCAGCCGATCTTCTCTTAAAAGGACAGGTTGCCAATCTCAATAAAAGGGTGCAGCTGCTGGAAACCCGTTTATCGGCTAATAAGCGCAAACGGCTTGGCTTAAGCCTTTTGTCAGCAGCTCTGTGCGTTTTTGACTTGTTATATATCGGGTCAACACAGATTACTGAAATTAGGCCGTTGGCCCCCTATTTCTTGATTGGAAATGGTGTAATGGTGGCAATTATAATGTGGCATTTAGTGACACCGGTTAGCTTGATAACACGGTTAGACAAGCCGGATTCTCAAGGGGGCAGCGGAGATTGACGAAGCTCAAATGGCGTGCGGCTGCGCGGACTGATGCCGGTTGCCAACGGCAGAGGAACGAAGATAATTACTACGTGAGCCCGGACCTTCGTGTGTTCGCGGTTGCCGATGGCATGGGCGGCGCGGTTGGCGGAGCGAAAGCCAGCAAATTGGCAGTGGAAGCCGTAGAGAAGCAGTGGACTGATAATCCGCCGCCTTTGCTCGGACGTTCCGATATTCAGAAGTGGCTGCTTGAAACCGTCAACCTGGCTAACCAGTCAGTTTGGCAGCAAGCAGAAGAAGACGCCTCGGTAAGAGGCATGGGCACGACAATCGTGGTCGGTGTCCAATGGGAAGAAGCGCTCGAAATAGCCCACGTCGGCGACTCCCGCGCTTACCTGCTGCGCGAAGGCAAGCCTGTTCTGCTCACCAACGACCACTCGGTCGTGCAAGAGATGGTAAGAGCTGGAAGATTGACTGAAGAGCAGGCAAGAATCAATCCTTACAAGAATTTAATCACACGCTGTCTCGGGCATGAGGAGCGCGTCGAAATCGACCACACTCCGGTTGAACTCAAAGCTAAAGACTGGGTAGTACTCTGCTCGGACGGATTGCCGACAGTCTTGAGAGATGAGCAAATCGGCGAAGTATGCGCCGAACATGAGGAACCCGAGCAGGTCTGCGAGGACCTTGTTAAGCTGACTCTTGACGGCGGTGCCCCGGACAATGTAACCGTGGTAGTAATTCAATATCTTGACGACGGCTCCGACAACGGAAGCAAATAAAACGGTGTATGTCCAAAAGCGGTACAGCTGAGTGCACGAGATGCGGCGGTGTAGTTAGCCCAGACGGGACTTGTACCGTCTGCGGTGTTAGCTCTGAGGTTCAGGGTGGCTTCGCAAATGCGTCTCGCTCTCAACAAGACCTTTATGCTGTTCCGGCGCGCAAAGACGGTCGCACATCGCGCCCGGCTTTTCTTATCGCCAAGCTGACGTCGGAAAAGTATCCGCTCACACAATCGGTCAGCAAGATTGGACGTGACCAGACAAACAACATCTCCATTACCACCGATCACTATGTTTCCCGGCACCACGCCTGGGTCTTGCAAATGCAAGGCGGTTATTGGGTGGAAGACCTGGGTTCCACCAACGGCACGCTTCTCAACGGCGAAGTGCTGCAGGAGCGCAAACAAATCTTCCCCGGTGACAAGTTGACCTTCGGCAAAACTGAAATGGTTTTCTCGGTTGAATAGGGACGCGTAAATGACGCCGGAATTCGGCAGATACAAAATCCTCTCGGAAATAGGACGCGGGGGGATGGGCATCGTCTACCAGGCTTATGACCCCGAAGAAAATCGTCTTGTTGCGATCAAGCGACTGGTCATGGAAAACATCTCGCCGGAGAAGATGCGTGAATTTCGTGACCGCTTCAAACGCGAAGCCGTTACCGTCAAGCGACTGAGCCACCAGAATATCGTCGAGGTCTTCGATGTAGAAATCGAAGGCGACAATTACTTCTATGTGATGGAATTTCTCGAGGGTCACAGCCTCAAGAGCGAACTGGAAGCGCGGCGAGAGGGAATGACGCCGCAAGAATTCTGGCCCTATTTAAATCAGGTGGCAGAAGCGCTGGATTTCGCGCATACGATGAATGTCGTGCATCGCGATGTAAAACCGGACAATATCTTCATTCTCAAAGACGGGCGCGTGAAAATTACCGATTTCGGAATTGCTCGCGCCATCGACTTCGAAGAAACCAAGCTGACAAAAACTGGGGTCATGCTGGGCACCCTGGCATATGTTTCTCCCGAACAGTTGCAGGACGCGAAAAATGTCGACCACAGGGCCGATATTTTTTCGCTGGGCGTCGTCAGCTATGAGGCACTCTCCAAACAAATTCCATTTTCCGGCGAAGGCATTGCCGCTACCATCGTTAAAATCGTCTCCAAAGAAGAAAAGCCTCTGCATATTCTCAATGCCGCCATTGGTGTGGAAACGTCAGCGTGCGTGGCGAAAGCGATGCGCAAACGAGCTCGAGAGCGCTATCGCAGCGTCAAAGATTTCGCCAGGGATTACGCTGCAAGCTTATGTTTCCCGCATGAAAGTTCGTCCAATCAAAATGTCGGACAAAAAACGGCTGAAAATCTCCAGGCATTGCCGGCCGACTACAGACCGCCATCCGATCAAAAAGACGGCAAAATTGCACCGCAAAAAAGTTCGGCCGCCAGCACCGGTGCACTGCCCAAATTGGAAACAGGGGCGAGCGATTCGACACCATTTCAACCGCTGCCTCAGGGTGTCAACTTTCCCGCCGGCGAGATACCCGAAAGCACATCGGGCACATGGCGTTCAGTCAATGCGCCAGGTTCGGGATATAACCAAAATTACGATCCAAAAAAACAAACCGAATCATTCAACGCTCCCAGATTCGCCAGCACATCGCTCAATCAGCAAAGCAAGGGCAGGTTTCTCAAATCCATCGAGGCGCGCGGCAAGGAGATGTCTCCTTTCGGCGAGCCTGCGCACGTCGCCTTCTGGTCGGGACGACTGGTTGTAGCAGACACGGCCACGCGCAAACTCTCAGTCTTTTCTAAAGACGGCCGCTGGTCCGGCGACCTCGCCCAATTACCGGATGCAAAGGATTCGCGTACTCGCGGCGGCAGTGTCACAAAACCGTCCGGATTAGCCTTCGACGGCAGAGGCCGCATTTACGTAACCGACGCCAACGATCACTTCATTCGTGTCTTCGATG
Source organism: Cyanobacteria bacterium PR.3.49 (assembly GCA_013997645.1). Classification (GTDB taxonomy): domain Bacteria; phylum Cyanobacteriota; class Vampirovibrionia; order Obscuribacterales; family Obscuribacteraceae; genus QKMZ01. The sequence continues at coordinate 42,472 of PNKB01000003.1, read as the reverse complement.
CGTCTGGCGTTTTCACGCGCGATTTCAAGAATGTACACGGCAACGAGTCAGGGCTGACCGGCATCGCGCTTGATTCTACCGGCGTTGCATATGTTGCCGATCCGGTCAGCGGCTGTATTCAAGTGTTTCAATCGGACATGGGAACATGGATTCGAAAGCTCGGATCAAAAGGAGACGCCCCCGGCCAAATGCAATTGCCATGCGGTCTGGCAGTAGATCGATTGAATCAAATTTATTGCGTAGACTATGGACTGTCGCGTGTCAGCGTTTTCAGCAAAGCCGGAATTCTCATTCGCACTTTTGGTGAAAAGGGCACAGCACCGGGACAATTCAACGTCCCCAGAGCAGTCGCAGTAGATCAAAACGATAAAATTTACGTGCTTGATTCGCTCAATCATCGAGTGCAAGTTTTCAGCCCAGCCGGCGACTTTCTGTACATTATCGGCGAGAAAGGCTCGCAGCCTGGCCAATTGCTGGCGCCGTCCGATGTGAGCATTGACATCGAAAGCAATACTTTATATGTCGCCGACAAAGGCAACAGAAGAGTGCAGTGTTTTCAGATTGAGAATTGACAAGGAAACAGAACGTGAATCAATTGATCCTGGCGTCGCAATCGCCCAGAAGGATAGACCTTCTCACCAAATTGGGACTGCAATTCGAAGTCATCCCGAGCGACAAAGACGAAGTCATACCACCTGGACTGTCACCGGAAGAAGTTGTGCTCGCCATTGCCGAACAAAAGGCTGAGGATGTTGTTTTGCGGCTTCGCAAGCGAATTGAAAGCGAAGCAATTCCATTCCTTATATTGGCGGCCGACACGCTTGTCGTTTTTGATGGACAACTTCTGGGCAAACCGTCGGATCGCAATGAAGCAATCGAGATGTTGGAAAAACTGTCAGGGAAAACTCACATCGTGCACACAGGTGTAGTCGTCTTTCGCGCGGAAAAATCGCAGGGCAGCGACAATGGCGGCATCAAGAAGAGTTTCATAAACACTGTAGAAACTTCATACGTCACATTCAGACCGCTCCTGCGCTCGGAAATCGAAGCGTACGTAGATACGAAAGAGCCGATGGATAAAGCGGGAGCTTATGCCTTGCAGGGAATTGGTGCAGCACTGGTGAGCAAAATCGAGGGCAGCGATTCCAACGTAATCGGGCTGCCGGTAGCTCGCGCTGTAGACCTTCTCAGGCGCTCAGGCATGCACATTTTGGGTGTTTAAACTTACTTCTTTTGATGTGAAAATTGATGCAAAAACAAAATCAAAAACAGAAAAGCGAAAAGCTGCCTGAGTTAATGGAGCTGTTTCCACTGATGGAAAAGCTCGGGAAATATTTGCAAAATGACGGCAGTTTGAACGGCATCAAGATTGGCTGGCATTGCCATCTGACACAGCTCACGTTAATGACTGCTGAGGCCCTGGCCAGGGGCGGAGCAAAACTTTTCTTGAGCGAAGTCAATCCTGCCACCACAGACGATGACGCTGTCGAAGCAATCCGTGCACTGGGCGCAAAGGTTTTTCTTGGCGAAGAATCACCCGATCAAGTTTTAGCCGAATCCCCGCAATTCCTGACAGATACGGGTTTTGTTATCATCGAGCGTTATCTTTCCAGCCCTGAAGGCAAGCGTCCAAAATCAATAGTTGCCGCCAGCGAGATCACCACCAGCGGTATTGAAAAACTGCGCAGGATCGAAAGTCTGCCCTTGCCGGTGGTCAATATCAACGGCGGATTATTGAAGGCGCGCATCGAAAATTACCATGGTGTGGGCGATGGCGTTGTCGACCTGTTGCGGCGTTTGACAGGCCGCTCGATTTCAGGTCTCAATGCAATTGTCATTGGATATGGTGCAGTTGGATCTGGCGTTGCTTTTCATTTGCGAAAAGAAGGTGGCATCGTCAATGTCGTAGACAACGACCCGGTGCGCAGGCTGATCGCGCACTTTGATGGATATTCGGTGGATGACCTGAATACTTCCTTGAAAAAAGCAGACATCATGGTGACAGCGACCGGAAAACGTCATGTCATTGCCGAGCCGCAGTGGCAGGCGGCCAGAGACGGCGCTATTTTCCTCAACGTTGGACACTGGCCCGAAGAACTTGATTTGCCATCGCTGAAGAAGCTTTCTACATCAATTGTCGACTTGGAATTGAAAACCCGGAGATTTCACCTGAAAGATGGCGAACAAGGGGAAAAACGCCTTTATGTCGTTGCTGATGGAAACCCTGCCAACATTGTCTTGTTAACCGGCTCTGTAGAACCAACGCTCATCCACTTGGCAACCGAAGCGCTATGCCTTTCATATCTGGCCAAATGCGGCGCGAGTCTGAGCCCTGGCGAGCACCCCATCCCTTACGAAGTTGAACAAAATTCCAGCTTGTTAGCCCTGGAAGCGCTCAGAGCCTAGTCCTGCGGTCTGTCACAGGGACGGCAAAGGGCTTGGAAAAGCGCTACATTGGACGAAAGAGCTTTATTAAGCGTGGCAGTATATGCTAACTTCATAGCCGAATATCGGTATATCCATGCTGAAGTTTAATCGAGAGAGACCTTAATGAACGAAAGAGCCCGCCGAATTTCCGTACGCTCGATCTTGACCGCGCAATTGCTCGTGTCACTAGCTGTTCCGGCCCTTGCCCAACAAGACGACAGTTCGCTTGATGCGCTCTGGAATGACAATTCAGATGCATCCAAAGGACAGGGCACAAAACAAAGTTCTCCCGCTCGCAAAAATCCAACCAGCATAGATACTTCACCAAATTTTAAAGTCACTACTGGTGGTGCCAGCGATTCCGGCAGCAGCGGAGCCAAACCCTCTGTCGATTTTTCAAAGACGGCAGAAGATACTGAGGCGAGCACGCCTGCCGCCGGCAGTTCGACGCCGCTTTGTTCCGTCGATGCTTTTAAAGGCAGTGATTTCGTTAAGTCCGGTGGATGGCCCGGTGTTGGCCCTTTCAATTCGACGACTCGCGGTCCGAATGAACTGAAAGATGCGCAAGACAATCACCTGAGAATGAAAGTCGATAATCAAAAGGTGACGGAGGCAGAACTTTGCCTGGTTAAGCAACCGAATGCCGGAAGCAATTTCATCAATTTGCAGATGACTACCGATTATTTTCTAGAAGCCCTCGGCGTCAAGCCCAGCAAAATCTCCGACTTCAACCGAGAACTCGAGAAAAACAAAGCAGAGGTAGTAAAAGAAGACGTCAAGCCTCTCAACTTGCCCGCCGGCAAGTACCAGGTTTTGATCGCAGCGCCGACGGATGAGGATCTATCCTCACTGCCGCAAGACAAGAAAGACAAAATTGCGCTCGTCATTAAAGTTTCCAGCCGCGACGCCGCCATGGAAACAATCAAAGAGCACTCGACTGATGTCCCCGATGTTGCGGACACGCAGCCGGTGGAGCAGCCTCCGGTGCGCGTAGCAACAAGCACACCAGTGCGAACTACCAGCCCCTTAAAACCTCCGGTCAAAACTCCGCCCCCGGTGAAGACACCTCCCGCGGCAACACCGCCTGCAGCGGCATCCTCGGATCCCTTAAAAGCTCAATTCGCCGAATTATTGAAAAACTGGCAGACAGTGAAGAAGTCTGCAGTGAGAAGCAGATCCACCGGCGAACTGGCTGAGGTTCTTTCCGGTGAAGCGCTGAAAAAGCAAACCGGTGCAATTAATTACTTGATGAGCCAGCACAAGTACTATGAAATGACTTCCAAAGGCGTAATCGTCAACAAAATTCAAGAACTGACACCCGGCAAGAAGTATGCTTGCTATGCTCTGGTTAAGGAGTATCGTCGCTTTATCGATGACACCACCGGTAAAGTCCTCAAAGAAGGCGACGACACCTACAACGTCAATTACACAATTGAAAAAGTGGGCGACAAGTTCTTTATCAGCGACTCGGCTGTGTTGCCCGGCGCTCCGCCGAAAACCCGGTAATTCGCCAAATACATAAGTACCTAAGCACATAGATTCAGGTCTTTCCAGCTACACATGACGCGCAGAAAAAACGATGCCGGTCTTCTCGAATCAGGAAAGAGCCGCGTCCCGTTTGTAGCTGGAATAGCTTTCCTTGTAGTCGGGTTTGTCTTTTGCAGAACACTTTCAGTCAACGGCAGCGAAACGACCGATGCATCGCTTGTCGCACAGGCTGCCGGTAAACCGGTAAGAACTTCGGCAAGACAGGATGCTGGTCATGCAACCGAAGGTCAGCCAGGCGATGTCACTCCTATCTCAGGCACAGGGCGCCCAGAAATTCCACCCAGCGTAATTTTGCAGCCGCACGCGCAAATCAAACTGACGCCATCTGCGCATCAGGCGGCTCCGGTTCAACAGCATTCTATACAACAGCAGCCTCAGCACAATTTCCTGCAGCCGTTGCAAGATTTTTTTGCGCCGCATCATCAACCGCCGGCGCGACCGCAACCGGCAAAAAAGCCTGCGCACCAGCAGCCGAATATACAACAGTCGCACACGATAATGGTTCCCCAACCGCACGAGCAGCCGACTTCAGCAGTGCAGCCGGCGGCAAAACCAGAACCTCAAAAGGGCACCTCCATCGCTCTGGTTGACGAATCAGGCAAGCCGGTGACGCCATCGGCGGTGGTATCACAGAACGGCAAGTTCTACTTCCTCGGGCCCAAACAGCTTTGGGTTATGGAATGGGTTGAAGCGACAGCAGAAGAGCCTCGGCATGCTTATTTGAAAAAGTGCCACCCACCTGCGGCAATCGAAAAAATTCCAGTGCAAGAATTCAATAATATGATTTCCGTTGCACCGAGAAAATCGCTGGTAATTCTCTCGAAAGCAGGCGATCTTTTCGAGTATTTCATTGAGACTGGAGCCTGGCATCAGTATCGCGCCAACCTCTGGCTGACCGGCTCTCCGGACCCTGACTATGTCGACCTGGCTTTTAACGGTAAAGACATTATCCTTTTAGATCCCGAGCGCAATGAAATTTGGGTTTGTCCACCCAACAGCAAATATTTGAGTCCTTATTTTAAAGAAGTTATGCCATGGCAGGTGCGCCGGGGTGACCAGTACGTCGGCGACGGCATCGGTATTGCCTATGACGGCTTCACATACATCTTGCGCAAAGGCGGTTCGCTCACCAAATACAGTGGCAATACGCGCGCCACTGTTCGTCAAATGAAGTTTCCCTATCGTGCGTCCGGCCGAGCCCGCCTCAGACCTTCGCGCTTGATTACAGCCGCCGGTGCACCGGTTTATATAGTCGAGAGGGAAAACAACCGCGTCATCTGCATCGACAAAAAGACCGGTCAGAGCAGCCACTTCGTCTTTCCAAAATCAAGCGATTTAAGGGGTCTGGCGCCCATCAAAGATGGTTTCGTGGTTGTAAATGGAGACACATTGATAACGCGCAAACTCGACACTGCTGACGCGGCTGGAGCCGAGATTCACCCGCGCCGCATCGACCACCGACTGGAAGGCATTGGCATTCCTGTGCCCGGCGGATGCCTGCCCAGCCACCTGGGAGTGTTTCCCGGAGCCAGGCGGCTCTACCGCTATGGCATCCATGCCGGAGTCGACTTCTTTAATGGCGCGGGCAACCGAGTTGTAATGGGCACGCCGGCACTTGCAGCTGAAAGCGGAAAAATCACCCGGTTGGACCGCAATTTTAAGGACATGGACGCCCCCACTTTCAATCGCGTGATGAGCCAGTGCGCCAGGGAGCACAACACTTCCGAGCACAATGAGGATCTCTTCAGGGGTTGCCAGGTATGGATTGATCATGGCAACCGCATGGTGACGCGGTACGCGCATTTGGATAAAATCAACAACGGTCTGAAGGATAATGCATTCGTGACCCGCGGGGAAAAAATTGGATACATCGGCGTTTCCGGAACAGGACAAAACCTGCCTGGTCGTGCGAAATATCCCCACCTGCATTTTGAGATCTGGCTGGACGGCCACTATGTCGGTTATGGACTGACGCCGGGCGAAACTCTGGGAGTCTACGAAGACATTTTCGGAACAGGAAGATAAAGGGGCAAGATGAGCGTGACAACAAGTAAAAGCACAGCAGCGCTTTCAATGTGTTTGGCAATTTCGATTTCATTGATCGCGCCGCAACAGCCGGTCGACGCCAAACAAAAGGTTTACCGCAGGCCATCGGGCAATGTGCAAATCGCGGCCCTGCCGTTTTTCAAAAAGGATCCAAAGCCGGCCGACACAAAAAAAACGGACGACAAAGCACAGGCTGATGCGAAGAAAGCTCAAGCAGCTAAAGATGCCAAAGATATGAAGACCGCTAGGGAAAATGACAAGAAAAGGAGCAAGGAGACAGCCAAGAAAGAAGATGCGGCTCCCGTAAAGAAAACCGAAACTGCCGATGCAAAGCCGGCAACCAAGCCGGCCAAGGTAGAAGCAGCCGCAGAAGCCGCTGACGAGAAAAATAAAGCAGATGCGGCTGCAGCAGAAGAGAAAGCACCACTGTTCATTCCGGACGCGTCACTGATAAGTGTTCTCAAAGATCTCTCCAAAGCGCTCAGAGATTCAGAGCAAGTTCAAAAATTGACTGAAGAACCCAATCAGCAAGCAGTGATTGCACAGGCGCAGATCATTCTGGCGCGCGCCTTGGAAAACCCTGACCTTACTTTCAACCGCATTATTTCTGCCGATGAAGAGCGCCAGGTCAACAAATCGCTGACGCCCGAATCATGGGGCTCCGGAGAAGTAAACTTCGGCGACGGCACCGGCTCGATGACGGCTGTCTGGGCAAAGCGTGTCAACGGCTTGCTCAATATGACTATCGCCGGCAAGTGCAAAGACAAAACAGCGCCCAACGGAAAGAAAATCGGCAACTTCGTAGTTGTGATCACGGGACGTTCTCCGATTGAAGCCGGCTTTGATATTCAAACTCAGTCCAATGTCAATTTCTGGCTGGGGCAATTGGCATCTGCGACTATCGACTCCGACTGTTTGAGCGAGCCGTCAAGCGCGGAGGCGGCACCGGCCGCCGGTGAGGAAAACGTAAAAAAAAAGTCTCTAGCGGCGCTGCCGATTCTGGCAACTGATCGCTTCGTCGCATACAAACGAGACATGACCGCCTACGAAGCGCGCCGCAAAGTGATGCTTGCGCAAAAGGCCGAGGAAGATCAAAAGGCGCAAGACGAGCGCGCCCAGATGACCGCGCAAGCAATTGCCGAAGCGACGGCCAAGGTTTTGAGGGAATCGACCAACCGTTCGCTGACGAAGGACGAAACGCTCAAAGGCGGTGCTGAGCCGGATGATGAAACACCCATCGCGGCAGTGAAAGCGAAGGATGGCGAAGGCAGCAAGCCTGAAACCAACAGCGCCAAAGTTGCTCGCCCGCCAAGAGTCGAAGTCAGCTTTAAAGAAGACGTGGATAAAGGAGCGATCAAACCTGTTTCCGCATCGCGACCAAAGACAGAGACGCCGGAAATCGATCGCAACGTCTGGAGTTCGCCGGCCGACACGGTCAATAAAGTTGCCCTTTCCGCACCAACGACCACCCCGGTGACGACAAGCTCGGTGACCACCACCACAGCGACAATCAGCCGTCCGGCTTACACGCCTCCGACGGCACCGACCAATCAATCAGTTTGGGAAAGTCCAGCCAGCCAACCTTCATCCAGACAAGCCAGTTTAAGCGCCACGATTGTCGCGCCCGAAAAAGCTGTTGCCGGTCAGTTTATGACCACTTCCATCATCGACAAGGACAGGAACGGTGAATCCGCAGTAGAACTCAGTTTTAACGGCGCCTCTCTGGCCACCGACCATCGCGGACAAGCACTGTATATGGTGCCGGAAGATGCAACTCCTGGACGCTCGCTGAATGTAAGTCTTTCCTCGAGGCCCGAACTGGCAACAAATACCATTGAAATTCTTCAGCCTCTGATGACAGCCGTCGAACCGCAGATGCCCAAGATTGACAGAATCACGCCGCTTGTCACACCGAAGTCCATGTTGATTATCGAAGGACATAACTTCGATGGCCACGCAGACCACAACCGTATTTTAATCGACGGCTTTCACGAAGCCAAAATAATCGCCGCCTCCCCCGTTCAGTTGAAAGCGCTGCTGCCGGCCAACATCAAACCCGGCAGTCATTCGTTGTGCGTCGGCAATGCCGGCATGCGCAGCAATTCCGCGACATGCGATGTGATTGGCGCGGAAGTTCAACAAGACCCAAAAGAAGCAGGGCGCGAAAATCTGTCAAAACTGGTTGTGAAAGTGCTCGGCACAAACAGCCGTGTCAATGTCAGACTGAACAACAACACGCCTGATGTTTTGCGTATCTCTCGCGGCAACGAAACGGTGGTCACCACATCCGGTGGCGTCAACAACTCTGCCGTCGTAGGCGTTCAAAGGTTGAAAAAAGGCACGTATAACGTTGAAGCAATTATCGAGCAATAAGCTTCACTGGGCGGCAAAAACAAGTTTTTGCGCGCTCGCTTTGATACAGCTCGACCTGGCGCCGGCAGCGCTTGATAACACCTTTTCGAACAACCCAAATACTCACAACTGGTCGAACAGATCAGCCGTTTTTGCCCAAACGCAGACAAAGAGAAAAGCACCAGCCGAGCTGATCAACGATGCATTTTCATTGATGCTCAACCGAGCCGCTACTCCGGCAGAGCGTCAGTATTGGAATGGACGGCTGGGCGGCACAGACCTTTCTACGTCAGCCGTTATCGATCTATATGACGGGTTGGCGCGCTTGCCTGAGTACAGAAAGCGTTTTAACGGTCTAGCTCCGGCGGCTCAGATTCAACTGCTGGGCAAGACGCTCCTGCGCACTAACACAGTGAATGATTCCTGGCTGGCGTATCTGCAAAAGCATACCCTGTCCGACACGATCGAAAGCATTATTGAATCTGCCGATCACGTAATGTCCGTTTATCTAGCTGCCGGACTGATTAATCAGCAAGAAGCAAATGACGTGCACACTGCCGAAAACATGGTGCGAAGCAATGCGACTCAGGCGCTGAGCATCTATAAATCGCTGCAAAGTCGCGGCTCGAAGATACCCGAATACTATTTCTACATGGCGCGCATTTATGAAAGCATAAATCCGAAGCAAGCGATTGAAATTTATCAATTAGGTCTGAGTCGTTATCCAGACTATGCGCAGGCCGAGCTGCGATTAGCGGTCATCATGCACAACATCGGCGTGCAAGGGATGGCATTTCATCGAGCGCGCAACGGCATCCACTCGAGCGATGTGAGAATTGGCGCCGACACCCTAGTCAGCCCTATGAAGAAGCGCCTCGATACAGCCAAACATCCGGAATTTCTCAGCAGAGCGGTACTCTTACTGCGAGCTCAAATTCATCAATTCGGCGATCAATGGGACGAAGCTCTCACCGAACTCAACCGGGCACTGGCTATAGGCGAAGGCGATGGTTTTGTTTATACCTTGCGTGCAGGGGTTTACGAAAGCACAGGAAAATACGCGCTTGCTGTGGCTGATGCCAATCGAGCCGAAAAAATGATGGGAGAATCAGCGACCAACACATGGTCTCGCGCGCTCTCTCTTGTCGAGATGGGCCAATATGAAGCAGCACTGAAAGACCTCAATAAGCTTATGAAAATAGCTCCTCAGCTTCGATTTTATGCAGCCAGAGCAAAATGTTACGGAGCACTGGGCCGGCGAAAAGAACAAATCGCCGATTTGACGACCCAGATATCTCTCGAGCCGCGCTCGGCGAAACCTTTGCACGCACGCGCCAGAGCCTTCATGGCGCAAAAAAAATACAAAGAAGCGCTCGCCGATGCCAACAAAGCAGTCCAGCTTGGACCGCGACTTCGCGAAAGCTACAAATTAAGAGCCGAGATTTACGACAAAACTAATCAAAAAGCGCTGGCAGCAGCCGACAGAAAGACCATCGAGCAAATCAGCAAAGTTCTGGAACGAAAGTTCGATTTTTAAATTCTGCTCAAGTGCAGCCTATCTTGTAAAGACGGGTCTTAGAAAATACGAAGCTTTCGGATTGAGGGGCTCGATATTGTTATTATGCTTGGCAGCCGATGGCGATATTGACATCACTCTTAAAAAGAGAAGTCCATACTACTTATGAGTCCACAGACAACAGAAGCCAAGCCCACCCCGGAAACAAAGCCCACCGCGGGACGCACTCGGGTATACGAGGAAGAAGAGAAAATCTTCTCCACGCAGCCCGGCAAAACAACGCGTGCGAAGGATATTTTGACCGTTCTGGTTACGGCGCTGCCTATCGCCGGCGCGATGGGGACTTTCTTCGTCTGGACGGCAACCAATTTCTATGTCGGCGACGTGGAAGTACAGACCAGTCGACCGTACAACACAATTACAATAAAAGTCTTCGACTCGAAAGGCAGCGAAGCGACCTTCCACACGCCCAAGTTTCAGTTGATGCCCGGCAATTATCACCTGGTCATCAATGCTGACAGTTACAGCCCGCAACACGCAGACACAAATGTCGCGTTCCATGCGAAAACTAAAGTGCAGGTGGAAATGCCCAGCGATTTGGAACGCGCCGAAGCCGAGGCTGAGCCTGTGAAAGTCGGCAAAAAACGCTTTTGGCAGTTCTGGCGCAAAGACTAGAACGCTCGAGCGCCAATAAAGAGGCGCTCAGCGCATAGATCAGGAACGCAAACACACAATGATGAATAAGGCTGATACTCGGACAGAGAAAGCCCTCGATACCGCAAGCTCGAAGTCGGCCTCTGAGGAAATCGCAAAGTTAATCCCGGGCGGCGTCAACAGCCCGTTTCGCTCATTTCACGAAGTGGGCGGTCACACTATTTTCTTCAATAAAGCACAAGGCTCAATCCTAACGGATCTCGATGGAAACACTTATATAGATTATCTTGGTGCCTGGGGACCGGCTATTTTAGGGCATTCCCATGCCTCAGTCGTAAAGGCGTGCCAGGATGCAGTCGAGGCTGGCGCCGTATTTGGTGCACCGACTTTGCTGGAATTGCAAATGGCGAAGAGTGTGATTCGGCATTTTCCAAGCATAGAACAAATTCGTTTCGTCAACAGCGGCACCGAAGCTGTGATGAGCGCAATCCGCCTGGCTAGAGGGTTCACCGGCAAAAACATCGTGGTCATGTTCGAGGGTGCATATCACGGACACAGCGACAGCGTGCTCGGTTCCACAACACATCAGTCGAGCACCGGTTTGCTCGAGGCTGCAAAAGAACAAACAGTGCTCACACCGTTCAATGATTTGAATCGGCTGGAGGCGACTTTGCGCAAACACGCCGATGCGACAGCGGCGGTGATTATCGAGCCTGTGTGCGGCTCGATGGGGGTTGTGCTCCCTGAGCCTGGTTTCCTGCAAGGAGTCAGGAAACTTTGCGACGAATTCTCGACCGTTTTGATTTTTGATGAAGTGCTGACAGGATTGCGTGTCGCAAAAGGTGGTGCGCAAGCATTGTACGGCGTTCGGCCGGACATCACGACTTTCGGAAAAGCGCTGGGCGGCGGCATGCCGATCGGAGCTTACGGCGGAAGGCGTGACATTATGGATGCCCTGATGCCCATAGGCGCGGTCTATCAGGCTGGAACTTTCTCAGGAAACCCCGTCACTATGGCCGGTGGCATTGAAGTCTTGCGTTTGCTGGACGAAGATACGGTTTATGAAACTTTAGACGCACGATCAGCTCAGCTTTTCGAAGGAATTGGGCAGCTCGTCAAGGAACGCTCGCTGCCCATACAACTGCAACGTGCCGGATCGATGTTCGCCATTATTTTCAACGATAAACCAGTACGCAATTTCGATGATTCAAAAAGCATTGACGCCGAACGTTTCGCCAAATTCTTCCATCATGTCTTAAATCAGGGTATTTACCTGCCACCATCCGCTGTTGATGCTGCCTGTGTTTCCGCCGCCCATACAGAGCAAGATATAGATATGACGATTGAAAAAATGACGCGGGCATTCAAGCAAGTTTTTTAAACACCAAATTCAGACAGTCCGTCTGCACTAGCGAGCAGCCCGACCTTACCCAAATTATTCACAAGTCATTCCAGTTTTTGTCGGCTCCTTTGAAATAACCTCTGACCACGTGTGTTTCCGCCCCTCAAAGGCAAGACCGGAAAACACTTTGTAGGTTTCAAAAGGAGAATAATGCATGGCTACTGGTGAAGGCGACAAGGGCGGCGCGACTGATCGGGGCGATTCCGGCGGTAATGCTGGGGCTAATGACGCAAGCTCAAATCTGAGCAACGAAGCAAACAGCCGAGATTCCAACCCAATTGGTGGTGGCTCCCGAACCGTCAGGAATGAGACTTCCAGCGAAGAACCTAACGGCGAAGTGCCAAATGGAGAAGAACCACCTCCTGAGGAGCCGGAAGAAGAGGAAGAAGAAAGACCCACACCGCGTTCAGAAACAAGAAAGAACAGAGACAGAGACAGAGACTATGAATGGCCTATCGTCTTCGATGATCCGTTTTCAAAAATCAGCGCTTCGGGCGGAAATGGAACAGAGGTGAGATCCGCAGGCGGCACACCTCCGCGCGCAGAAGATATCGTCAGCGCCGGTGGTACGGCGGTAGTGAATCCCATGTACGATATCTCGGTGCGCTAAATCCGATAACATTGGTTTTCTTACTTTGCCTGAAAAGAAGGGCGACGCTTTGCGCCGCCCCTGTAATTTCGAGCTTGTGATTCCGATTATTTGAATGTTCTGCGCATGCCGAACAGATCGGAGAATGTTTCCCAAATCACTGACAGTTTGCCGCCGGAAGCTCCAACGGAAAGTCTGGGCAGGTGTTCGATTGGAATTTCAATAACTCTGTAACCGGCTCTTTCAGCACGAATGCAAAGCTCGGCATCGACGAAAGCCGTATGCGACAAGAGGGTGACGCGATCGACAATTTCCTTGCGGAATAATTTGATGGAGTTGACGTCTTTGTGCTTGTGCCCATAAATGACGCGCAGCATCAAGTTGTAGATCTGCGATTGGAATTTGCGGCGAGGTGGGTCGTTGCGGTTGACGCGGTGACCGATGACGAAGTCGTGGGTCTTCAACCCTTTGGCCATCTTGAAGATTTCCTTGGGCGCATACTGGTAGTCGCCTGGCAGTGAGAAGACAAGCTCCTTCGAACCGGCAAGGTACAGTTCACGAATCGTGAATCCGAAGCCTTTGTTTTCCGGGTGATTGATCACGACCACGCTGGGAAACCACTTGGCGCATTGTTGAATGACTGCCAAAGTGTTGTCCTTGCTGCCGTCGTTGACGACGATGATTTCATAGTCACTGCAGGCTTCTTTCAGAAGCGCATCAGCGTCCGTGATCAATTTGCCGATGGTTGTCTCATCGTTGTAGGCTGGTATCACAAGTGATACCGAACCCGGAATGGTTTGCATCCGTTTCGGCAGTGTGGCGGTGTTTGAGTTCTGCATTACGCTGATGTCACTCATTTGATGTTGGCTCCGTTTTCAGCTTATGAAATCGAACTGGCAGTCATCTTTGAGGATGACTTCGAGGACTTAAGTTCACTATAAAAGTTTCCGATTGCGTCGATAACAATATCGACTTGCTCATCGGTCACACCTGGGTGCATCGGCAGGGAGAGAATGCGTTTTACGACCTTCTCGGTTTGCGGAAGCGCGCCGGGCTTGTAGCCCAGAAATCCGTATGCCTTTTGCAGATGCGCAGGATTCGGATAATGAATCAAGGTGCCGACGCCCTTTTCGATCAGGTATTCCTGAAGCTCGTCGCGGTGGTCGGACTGAATTACATAAAGGTGATAGACGTGTTTGCGTCCTTCCTCTTCGACAGGGGTTTGAACAATACCCTTCAAGCCTTCGTTGTAGCGTTTGGCGATTTCACGTCTGCGCTCATTCCATTGATGAACAAAAGGCAGTTGAGCGCCAAGAATGGCAGCCTGCATCTCATCCAGACGGCTGTTGATGCCGACGATGTCGTGGTAGTAGCGCTTGGACTGACCGTAATTGCGCAGCTTTACGAGCTGGTCGAAATTTTCGCGCTTATTGGTGGAGATACCACCGCCGTCGCCGAAGGCGCCCAGGTTCTTGCTCGGATAGAAACTAAATGCACCGTAGTCGCCCATGGTTCCGGCAACAGCGCCCTTGTAGGTCGCGCCGGTGGATTGCGCGCAGTCTTCCAGCAACATGAGGTTGTGTTTCGCAGCAATCTTGAGCAAAGGATCCATGTCCACCATCTGTCCGTACAGGTGAACAGGAACGATAGCTTTGGTCTTGGGTGTGATCTTCACTTCAACCAGGTCAACGTCCATAAGGCACGTATTCGGGTCGATATCCACGAATACCGGCTTAGCGCCAGTCATGGAAATCGCCGAGATGGTCGGCACGGCGGTATGTGCCACCACAATAACCTCGTCGCCCGTCGTCACACCGGCAGCCGCCAGTGCCAGGTAGATGGCTTCGGTTCCGGAAGCGCAACCAGCCGCATATCCGGCGCCCAGCCACTTCTCGAAATCGGCTTCAAATTTTTCCAGTTCGCTGCCCAATATGTAATGACCGCTTTCAAGAACGCGATGAACAGCCGTGTCAATCTGCGTCTTATAGGTCTGGTAGTGCAGCTTCATGTCGCCGAATGGGACTTTCACCGATTAGCTCCTTTTACTGTAGAAACGGGTCCATCAATACTAGAAGAAATGGTCAAGAAGCAGATTAAGGGCAACTTAATTGACATCTTTCCAGAAGCAACAGGGCGCTGGCATTTCCGGCAATTGTGACCGTCTTGCATGGTAAAATCAGTGCCTCTGATTTACGTGCCGGCGTTTGACCAAACGCGCACGCAATCAACGTTTCAAGCAGAGCCTGTGATTCGCGAATACTTAGCGCAAATTTAGGGTTCGAAAACATACAAGTTGAATCAATCAAAGGTCATCATGCTCGAACAATTTAAAGGTAAGACAGCTCTCATAACCGGTGGCATGGGCTTCATCGGTTCCAATCTGGCTATCAAGCTGGCTGAGCTGGGTGCCAAAGTGACCATCCTCGACGCGATGATTCCGGATTACGGCGGCAACGTATATAACGTAACGGAGTCCGACAAGATCCGCATCAATTTCTGCGATATCCGCGACCAGCAAGCCGTCAATTGGCTTGTGCGCGACCAGGACTATGTTTTCCACCTTGCCGGTCAAGTTTGCCACCTGATGAGCCTCTCAAATCCATTTCCCGATATTGAGATGAATATCACCGGCACCGCCATCGTTATGGAGGCGTTGCGCAAACATAATCCGAAGGCGATTTTGGTAAACGCAGGCACCCGTGGGCAGTACGGACCGGCAGTTTCATTCCCTGTAAATGAAGAAGCGCCGACCAATCCGAAGGGCATCTACGAAATTTCCAACTTGACCGCTGAAAAAATCATCAAGGTCTATAACGATGTGCACGGCATCCGCTCAGTCAATCTGCGCTTGAGCAACCTCTACGGTCCGCGCTCGCAAATGATGCACTCGCGCTTTGGCGTGTTCAACTGGTTTATCCGTCTGGCAATGGATGATGAAACCATCCAACTGTTCGGCGACGGCAGCATTTTACGCGACTTCGTCTATGTCGACGATTGCATCGACGCCATCTTACGCGTTGCTACCACACCCGAATGCTACGGCGAAATCTTCAATGTCGGCTCAGACAAACCGATAACTTTCCGCGAACTTTGCGACACCATTGTTAAGGTGGCAAAATCCGGACGCTGGGAATTCGCCGAATTTTCCGCAGAAAGAAAAGCTCAAGAGCCCGGCGATTTCTACTCGGATATCTCCAAAATCGAGCGCTACACCGGCTGGCGCCCGACCACCGAATTGGAAGACGGCATCAGAAAAACCATCGAATACTATTCGACCTGCCGCGATCATTATTGGACAAAACCCGATAAAACTGCGACAGCGAAACCTGCAGAAACAAAAAACTCAAACGCAGAAAAGCTCACCACCGCAACAAAACGATAAGCAAAAACGCCTATCTTACGGGTTAACCCCAGTGTTTATTTTCGCGCACGAGTGAAAATTGAAGTGGGGGAGACACTCATGAAAAACAAACCTGCAAAAGTCCTAAGTTCGCTATTCGCTTTCGGTATAGCCGCCGGCGCAGCGCCTGCATATGCAGATAAGGCAGCGGTGGAAACTGCCGAAGCCAGCGTAAAGATGTTTGAGCAACGAGCCGGTACCAACAATCCCTCGTACGTGAACCAACTGATGTACCTGGCGAATGTTTATTTGTCGAACGACCGAGAGAAGGACGCAGAGATCATCTATAACAAAGCGCTCTTAAATCTCAAATCGAAACCGGACAGAAAGGCTGAAGTCCCCAGATTGATGCTGGACTGGGCAATGATGCTGGCGTCAAACAAGAACTCGCAGAAAGAAAAAGCAGAAAAAGTGATGCTGGACGGCTTGCAACTTGCAAATGAGCTGCCGGCCGCGTCGAAAGAGCGCATCAATTATTTGATTGGCACCATCAACTTCTATAACGTGATTGGAAAGTCAGACAAGAAACAAGCCCGCATCAAAGCGGCTGATGAACATCTTGCCTCGCTCGAGAAAAACGAAAAACTGACCAACGAAGACATCACAAATGTTGCCGCAAACCTGGTGAAACTCGCCGAGATACAAACGTTTCCTATGCCGGTCATGCGCTTTCGCTTCCAAAGTCCGGTGTTTCACGTAGTACCGGACAATTCCCCGGACAAACCGAACACAGTCAAAGAAAGAGAGTTCAAATCTGCCGAAGGCTACCAGTTGCGTGCGATCAGGCAATACGATCGCCTGCCGGAAACAGTGCCCTGGCGCATTGAAGCACACAGAAAATTGATTCTCTGGTACCGCAGTCTT
Source organism: Cyanobacteria bacterium PR.3.49 (assembly GCA_013997645.1). Lineage (GTDB taxonomy): Bacteria > Cyanobacteriota > Vampirovibrionia > Obscuribacterales > Obscuribacteraceae > QKMZ01. The sequence goes on along the minus strand of PNKB01000003.1, from coordinate 25,674 downwards.
GGTCAAACGAAACAAGAAGAGTTTCAAACTCAGCAGCTGAGCAAACTCATGAACACCACCGACCGCGACAAACTGTTTCCGCAGCCGGCTCCCTGCCCAGCTTGCGGCATGGGTTAGTTTGTGCGAATAAAAAAACCTAAGCTTGGACTTTCACTCATGCCGACTGAAGATTTTCAGATGGCGACTGAGCGCTTGTTCGCAGAGGAAAGAGTCAAGTCACTTGAGTGGAGTTTTGATTTCACCTGGAACGGTGTAGTTGTAGATCAGTGGGCTCAAGAATTACTGGACAAATACAGTTCGGCGAAGGCGCTTACTGGTCACGGAGTCAATCTATCGCCGCTTTCAGCAAGGTTTTCCAAACGTCAGCAGGAATGGCTGAAACTAGCAAAGGAAGAGTTCAAAACTCGAAATTACGTTCATGCATCTGAGCATTTTGGTTTTTCGGAAGCAGGGCCTATCAAGCATGGTGCACCACTTTCAGTACCAATGGATGATGCTTCACTAACCACCGGCAAAGAGATGTTGAAGCGTTATGCCGATGCCACAGGATGTCCTGTGGGACTAGAGAATCTAGCTTTCGCCTTCAGCGTGAATGACGTAAAACGACAAGGTCAATTTATTGACGAATTGATTTCTTCTGTTGATGGTTTCCTACTTCTGGATTTGCACAACACCTACTGCCAGATCGCCAACTTTGGAGTTTCTGAACTTGAGTTGTTGAACTCTTACCCTCTCGAGAAAGTTCGAGAAATCCATATCTCTGGTGGCTCGTGGAGCCCGTCTGTGTCCGGCAAAAGAGCGGCGGTGCGTCGCGACACGCACGATGATGGAGTGCCGCAAGAAGTTTTCAACCTGGCGGCATTGGCGCTCAAACTTTGTCCCAACATCGAATTTGTTATTTTAGAACGCCTCGGCAATACAATGTTTTCCCTCGAAGCTCAAAGCGAATTTCGCGACGATTTCGAATCAATGGAGCAGATTCTGGAGTTATGTTATGCCTGACACGCTCAAACTTCAAGAGTTCCAAGATGCGCTAAACGAGCTGCTCGCGAGTGGCAAGTCTTATGCTGAAATAGCAGAAACTTTGAAGACTGATCCCAAATTCGACCACTATCGAGATTACATAAATGAATTCGATCCTGACATGGTCGAAGTTGCTCGCGAGCTAATGGGTAAGTGGGCGCAAAGAGTTGAAGATACGAACCATCCGACCGATGGCGGAACAGAGCTCGAATGATTCGTCAGGGAAAACCCTGTGTACTTAGATTGCGGCGCTAGCTAGACTGGCAATGTCGGAGCTTTCTTCCGACTTTGGAATCAACTTACTAACAAACAAACTGACCTGGTGGGGCATTGCGCTGCTCAGCGTGCCACGCGCTGAAGTTTCATGCTGCGCCCCAAATCCAATCCATTGGAGGAATTTACTATGCGCGCCAAAACCTTACTGCTGACCGTAGGCACAGCGTTCGTCGTTCACGGGCTCATCTCGCATCTGTATTCGCAGGGCATGACTGCATCAACTACGGCATCAACTTCTGCGCCCTCTACGACGTCCGCAGTAGCGATGGTGACTGACACGGACGTGAACGTCGTTACCGCAGACCCTAAAGACACCTATTCCAAATTGCTCGGTCCGGCAACAAAAGCAAAAGACGGAAAGAGAGCACGGCTGGACGTTGCATTCTGCATTGATACAACATCTTCAATGCAAGGTGAAATCGACACCGTCAAAGCCAAAGTGAAATCGATGGTGAGCAAACTTAGCTCCAGCAAAGAAAAACCGATTGTTCGCGTCGGTTTGGTCGCCTACCGAGACAAAGGCGATGACTACGTCACGAAGGTGTTTCCATTTTCCGAAAATATAGACCAGGTCGTTAAGGACATTTCGCAGCTCAGCGCCGAAGGAGGGGGTGATGGACCTGAGGCTGTGGATTGCGGATTGCATTCGGCGGTCAACGACCTGCAATGGAACGAAAAGGAGAAGACTGCAAAACTCCTTTTCCTCATAGGAGACGCCCCTCCTCACCTGGCGGGCAGAACTTATGATTGGAGAGCTGAATCTAAAAAAGCGATTGCCAAAGGCATTCATATAAATACGATTGGATGCGAGGGATTGGAAACAACCGAGGAAGAGGGCGGCATCAAAGTTTTCAAAAAAATCGCGCAACTCACAAACGGTAACTTCGAACCACTCTCGTATCACTCCGAGATTGTCAGAGCCGATGGAACTCGTACAACTCTTATCACTGCAGGAGGAGCCACCTACTCCGTCAAATCAACAGATAAGGATGCATGGAAAAAAGGAGCTGAAGAACTGGCATCGGTCGGAGCGGCAACTATAGTTGCCGCGGACAGCATGGCGCCGACGCTCCAAGGCGCCACCAATGGTTCCCTCGGTCCACAGGGGGCAGACGCAACTTACGTAAGTGGTGTCAATACAGCCGGCACTGTGCGCGCCGACAATAACCTGGATTCCATTATGCTCAAAGGCGCTTCAGAAGCACTGAGCAATATTATGAAATAGCTGCGCAGTCACCGAAAGTACGCGAAGCATCACAATCGAAAGAGCGGCGGGTATGCGTCAGGGCTTTCAGCTCTCGAAAGACTCGCCGCTTCCGTATGCGACGTTTTCTCTGAAGTTATCCGCGAATGACTTCGTTCTCAAAAGCGCCAGACCAATGCCTTCCTGATCCATCACGCTCGAGCGATAAGGATCGGTAATTTGATCGTGCCCCATCTGACGAAGCACTTGTTGAATGCACCATGTGCCGTATTCTTCGATAGACTCGGCGAATTGCCTCTCATCGGGCGTGATACCAATCGCGATGAACAATCCAAAGCCGCCCGACGGCAAGTAATACCAGCAATCAGGAGCATCATCCGGATACCAGATGAAGATATTCGTGAGTTTGGAATCGGAATTCGGAATAATCGGTCCGTTTAAATCAATCCTCACGCCGGGTGACAGAGTGCCGGCATGATTGAGGATGTAAAACGCCATGGTGCGCAGAATTTGCGCAGCCCAGGGCATGTCTTCCTTAGACTTGATCATGATTTCGCAACCGAAGCCGGTGACTTCGGCCGGAGCATCTTGCAACCAGGGACTGCTCAACCCGGCGGTGACATATGTCCAATAAGGTCTGGTGGGATCGGGCGCATAAACAAGAACATTGAGATGCTGCTCGTCTAGCTCAGGGTCTCCGGGATCACCTGTCTCACCCCGTTCTTTTTGATCCTCAGGAAGAATTACATCTTCCTCTTTGAGCACCGTTGGTGGTGCATATGGACCGGGTGTGACGTATGCCGGCTCACCAAACAACTCACGATACAATTCATCGCGGCTGTTCCAGGATTCGATCAAGAGCTTCCGTGCGCGAACGGCAGACTCACGGACTTCTTCCGGTGACAAGCGCTGCCCTTGAAGCATTTTGAATATGCGTGAATCCGGCTCTTCTTCATCTTCTTCCGGAATGTTTGTGGCAGTAAGTTTTTGCGCATCAAGTTGATCGCGGTCACAGCCTTTTTCCGAATGAGCCTTTGAAGTTTTTGAGATATCAGATTTATCCGTGACTTCTTTCTTTGTTTTGGGCTTCTTCGGTTTTTCATCACCGTCGGATTTACGCTTGGGCACTTAGTCTTCCTCGAGCTTAAGTACAGCCATAAATGCTTCCTGCGGGATCTCGACGCGACCGACAGACTTCATCCGCTTTTTACCTTCTTTCTGTTTCTCCAGAAGTTTGCGCTTACGGGAAATGTCACCACCGTAGCACTTGGACAAAACATCTTTGCGCTGGGCGGAAACCGTTTCACGGGCAATGATCTTGCCGCCGATGGCAGCTTGAATTGGAACTTCGAACATCTGGCGCGGGATGAGCTTCTTCAACTTCTCCGCCAGCAGCCTGCCGTAACTGGCAGCACGCTCGCGGTGAACAATCGCCGAGAGTGCATCGCACGGCTCGCCGCTGATGAGAATATCCAGCTTTACAAGATTCGATTCTCTATATTCGTTGAAGTGATAGTCGAGACTTGCATATCCGCGAGAGCGCGACTTTAATTGGTCGAAAAAGTCGGTAATAATCTCCGCCAGCGGCAACTCGTAATGCAGCATCGCGCGGCGCGGGTCCAGGTATTTCATATCATGGAAAATCCCACGGCGCCCCTGGCAAAGCTCCATGATCTGACCGACAAAATCATTGGGCACCATAATCGATGCCGTCACATACGGCTCTTCAATCATGGTCCGATAGTTCGGATCAGGCAGGAATGCAGGATTCTCAATCATAAGAACGCTGCCGTCTGTTTTCGTCACGCGATAAACAACTGAAGGCGCAGTAGTGATGAGGCGAAGATCGTATTCGCGCTCAAGGCGCTCTTGAATAATCTCCATGTGCAAAAGTCCGAGAAATCCGCAGCGAAAACCGAAGCCGAGCGCTTCTGATGTTTCAGGTTCGTACTGCAAAGATGAATCGTTGAGGATGAGCTTTTCGAGCGCTTCGCGCAGGTCAGGATATTGCTCGTTATCGACAGGATACAGCCCGGCATAGACCATTGGCTTGGCTGGGCGGTAGCCGGGAAGAGCTTGCGGCGCGGGCTTGTCCGTATGGGTAATGGTGTCGCCGACTAAGGTAGCGACGTCCTTGATGGAAGCAGCAAGATAGCCCACTTCGCCGGGTCCGAGCCTGTCTACTTTAAACTGCTGCGGGCGCAATACGCCCAATTCGGTGACCTCAAAATCAGTGTCATTCTCCATGAACGTAATTTTGTCGCCCATGCGAATTTCACCGTCTTTAACACGGAAATAAACGATGATGCCACGATAGCTTTCGAAATAGCTGTCGAACACCAGTGCACGCAGCGGCTCTTTGACGGTGTTAGGCGGCGGTGGAATGTAGTTGACGATCGCCTCGAGCGTTTCCTCAATACCAATGTAATTCTTTGCCGATGCCAATACAGCGTGGCTGGCATCCAGTCCGATTACCTCTTCGATCTCTGCTTGAATTCGCTCAGGTTCGGCGCTGGGCAGATCGATCTTGTTGATGATTGGAACAATCTCGAGATTGTTTTCCACAGCCAGGTGAACATTGGCGAGCGTTTGCGCTTCCACACCCTGACTGGCATCTACAACCAGAAGGGCGCCTTCGCAAGCGGCCAGACTGCGCGAAACTTCGTAACCGAAATCGACGTGCCCGGGTGTGTCGATCAGGTTGAGAATGTACTGCTTGCCGTCTTTGGCTGTGTATTCCATACGTGCCGGCTGAGCTTTGATGGTAATGCCGCGCTCGCGCTCGATGTCCATAGTGTCCAAAATCTGCGCCTGCATGTCACGCTTGGCGATTGTCTTGGTGTATTCCAATAAGCGATCGGCCAGTGTCGACTTGCCGTGGTCGATGTGGGCGATGATGGAAAAATTGCGGATGAGATTCGGGTCTGCTGTCACTGGCTTCCAATTCGAATTAATGAGCGCGGCTTCACAAAGACCGGGAGCGCGCGCGTGAGGTCCGTACGAACCGTATATTAACAGGCAAAAGCCCGCCAGTTCACCACCTGAAGGTTTTGACAAGGAAAGAGTAACTAAACCTTTGCACGAAGGGGGCGGGCAAGAGCTTTACGCCCCTATTTGCTTAAAAACTGGTTAGGTACGGGCGCTTGCCAACAACGGCAATAAACAGTGTAAACCCTCCATCTGCCGCACATTTAGCCGCAGGCGGGGCATGTTAAAATTCGATTTTAGGGTGTAATTGGGCTTTGACGTCTTTGCAGGCGTCCTGAGGCGCGATTACCGCTCTGGTAACCGTTGGCGACCCTGGCTACTATTCCCGTCCCAACTGTCCCGCCAGTTCATTTCTATGCCAAAGAAGCAAACACGGAGTCACATGACGCATCCATTTCTCAAAGAGCTTGCCAAACGACCGCTGCTGGCGGACGGAGGTATCGGGACATTGCTCTACGCGCGCGGCGCGTCGCCGGAAGCGAGCTTCGAGCACCTCAATCTGACGAAGCAGGACGACATTCAGAAGGTTCATATCGACTACATCAATGCGGGCGCAGATGTTATCGAAACCAATTCTTTCTCAGCCAACAGGTTTCGTCTGGCTAGCTTTGGTCTGGAAAACGAAACGCACAAGATCAATTTATGGGCAGCAAAGATCGCCCGCAACGCTCGTGAAGTGGGCGGACAACCAGTGTTCGTCGCCGGTTCTGTAGGTCCTACCGGCAAATTGTTGGCTCCCATCGGTGACGTCACCAAAGACGATCTGAAGTCAGCATTCACCGAACAAATGGAAGCGCTTTTGGCCGGTGGAGTAGATCTATTTCTGATAGAAACAATGTCCTCGCTGGATGAAACAGCCATTGCGGTGCGTGCAGCCCGTGCAGTTTCAAAACTCCCTGTCGTCGCACAATTAAGTTTTTCCCCTGATGGACACACACTTCTGGGCGTTACTCCAGAAGATGTGGTCAAGCTTTTTGTCGAACTTGGTGAAGAGGCGCCAGACGTTATTGGTATCAATTGCGGTGCCGGACCCGGACCTGTATTCGATTCGCTGCTGCGCCTGACTCACTCCTTGAAAGAAAGAGGAGTGGACACATCGAAGATTAACTATTCATGCCTTCCTAACGCCGGTCAGCCCAGCTTGAGCGGCGGCAGATACCAATTTATGTCGGGTCCCGACTACTGCGCTTCATATGTAGAACCATATGTGCGTGCAGGTGCGCGCTTGATTGGCGGATGCTGCGGTACGACTCCGCACCACATCAAAGCGATGCGTGCCGAACTGGACAAATACATTGCCTCGCAGAAAGCCGCATCGATGGCGACTGCTGCAGAATTGCCAGCGCTCAAGCCGGAAGCGCTTATCTCGACCCAAGATAAGGTCCGACCGTCCGACACGAAGAAAGAAACACCCAAGATAAAGAGTGAGCTTCCCGCGCTGGCAGCTCGCCTGACGGCGGCAAAGCAAAATCCGAAAAATGGTGATTTCTATGTGAGTGTAGAACTGGATCCGCCCAAAGGGGCTATAGCCAGAAAGATTTTGCAGGCAGCCGAAACGCTCAAAGAAGCAGGCGCAGACGCTATTAATGTAGGCGACAGCCCGATGGCTCGCGTGCGGATGTCGTCGCTGGCGACGTGCCAACTAATTTCTCAAAACGTGAAAATCGAAACCATCATTCACTTCACGACACGTGATCGCAATTTGATGGGCATACAAGCGGACTTGCTCGGCTGCCAGGCTTTAGGCATTCACAATGTAATAGCACTCACCGGCGATCCGCCGGCATTGGGCAACTACGTACATGCGACCGCGGTTTACGACGTAGACTCGGTCGGCTTGATCAAAATCATCAGTCAGCTCAATCAAGGGTTGGATATTGCCGGCAATTCGATTGGAACACCAACAAGCCTTTCAATAGCTTGCGCATTGAACCCGACTCACGAAAACCGTGCCCAAGAGCTCGATCGCTTCGGCAAAAAAATTGAGGCCGGCGCGCACTTCGCCATGACTCAACCGCTCTATCAATTGAGCGACCTCACGGACTTCCTCGACGAATTCGGTGAGTGCAAAATTCCTATTCTTGTCGGAATCATGCCGCTGCATAGCTTCAAACACGCAGAATATTTGCACAACGAAGTACCTGGAATCACGATTCCGGAAAAAGTGCGCAAAGCGATGGAGAAAGCGGGAGACCAGGGAGCGGCAGTGGGGTTGGAACTTGCTGAAGAACTTTTGGAAGAACTGCGCCCGCTCTGCCAGGGCACCTATGTAGTGCCGTCTTTCGGCAGATACGATGATATGTGCCAGTTCGTCAAGCGCGTCAAATCAAAATCACAAGCCAAAGCCGGCGCCAAGAGTTAATCCATACGGAAAGAAAAACCGGAAGAATTGACGATCCAGTAGTCACCACCTGCGGTGCGTACTGCGGTCAAATCTTTAAGAATGCTTACCACTGCACCAGACGAGTATTCTGCAAAAACCAAATCGCCGGCACTGTTTGAATAGAATTGGCTTCCATCAGGAGCAATTTGAGGCGAAGCCAGTGAAGGCGCTGGAGCGATGGTATGGCATAGGACTTGGGTCGGCATCATTGTTCAAAACTCCAGTAAAAACGTTTGGGCAGCACCGTGCTTGCCTTGATAGCTGAATCATATGGATGGATTTGGAAATGTTTCGGAAGCACCTGGAAGCAGGCAGGGAGCCTCGTTTCCGCAGCTCATGGGGCGGAGAACACTCTTAAGCAGCAAAAAACCCGGTCGATAAACCGGGCCTTCGCTGTTGGTTCACACAAAACTTGTTGCGCCATAGGCTGCAGCAACTATGGCTGCAGGTTAGTTAGCGCATGACTGTGCTTAGGGATTAGTTTTGCAGGGGATGCCCGGTTATACCGGCAAACGGAAATTTTTGGACAGCTAACCGCCAAAATTTATCCAGGAAAGCTGCTAGCCCAGTCGTCAGACCAGGCTAGGCTTCTGCACCAAACTTTTGAACACGAACCTATATTAGGAATCTAGATCACCTTGTCGAATTTGAAAGCATCGTGCTCGGTCGAGGTGTCGGTGGAGATACTTTGAGTATCGGTCGGGTCGTTTATGCGCATTTGAATCTGCGCAGCTTTCTCGAAGCGATTGGTTTTCTTGAGCAAGCTGACGTAGAGTTCCAGAGCATCAATGGTTCGTCTGTGCTGCCGTCCATACGCCTTCGTGCGGATATTGATCGCGCGCTTGAGCAATGGTTCCGCCACCGAATAGCGCTCCTGCGCCATATACACTCGCGCCAGATTTTTCAATTCCGTCGACACTGTATGGTGTTCATCACCAAAGGCGTCCTCACGAATTTGCAGCGCTTCAATGAGCAGCGGCTCCATCTCTTTGTACATTTTCCGGCGGCAGTACAGGTCCGCCAACTTGGTCAACGCATCAGCAACAGAGACATTCTTGTTGCCGACCATCTGCCTGAGCAACGTAATTTCGGACTGCGATTCGGCTATCATCGAGTCCGTAACCTTTATCTTGTCACTCTTGCTGCTCAAATCCGTGTGCGAGAGACCGACTTCTTCGTGGTCGCTGGTGGCGGATGAAGGCTTGATATTCTCTTTGCTCGACTTCATTTTGGCGAAGTAAGCATCGACAGAGGGAATGCCGCCCATAGAAAGAGTAAGTGGCGTGTCTTGCAATGTGCGTCTTGCTTGCGGAGGGATTGTTCCACCACGCCGTGCGGCTGCGGCTTCTTTCTCCTTCTTCTTCAAGCTGATTTCGTAAAGCTTCTGACCAACAGCTGCTGCGCTGGCGCGGTGCGGGGAGGCGGCAACTTCCAAGATACTCAGCGCGCGCTCGTATATAGATTCAGCTTTGAGTAAATCTCCATTCTCCAAATACAGGGCGGCTAGCCGCTGAAGGGTAATTGCCACTTCAGGGTTGTTTGAACCTAGTGCTTGCTCTTGAATGGTGAGGAATCTTTCGACATCTTCGATGCTATTCACTTTCATATTGTCACCGGCTTTGAATCCACACTCCATCTATCCAGGGCGCTGCAAGAAAAAAAGAGGCGGCGCCAGGAGCACCACACGCGGTGCTCTCGCAACTGAGTTGCAAGTTAATCGACTTTATTCGGCTTTCGGGATCCTTAAAAGAGAAATCCTCTCCGCAGGAGGACCCGATATCATTCTCCCCCCAATATCGAGAGGTTTCATTCCCCCATACCTATAAACATGTACGGGGTAGGGGATACAGCAGAGCGGGGCAAAACTTGCAAGAACGCCAGCCTGTTAGCCTTAAAGCCCAATTTCAGGCTGGTTTTGGCTCACTGGGCTGTTTACCGCTCTTCTTTACGGCAGGCTCCTGCCTTCTAACGTTGAAATACTTAGCTTCCGGGTGCACGACCACAATTGCCGAGGTGGATTGCTCAGGAACCAATTGATATTCTTCGCTCAAAGCCATGTCGATGCGCTCAGGTTTCAACAGCTCGAACAACTGCACCTGGTCTTCCAGATTGGGGCAGGCCGGATAGCCGAAGCTGTATCGGGTGCCTCTGTATCCTTGCTGGAAAAACTTACTGCGGTCTTGCGCGTCGAATTTCACCAGCCCCAGCTCATCGCGAATGCGCTTGTGAATGACTTCGGCCAGACCTTCGGCCGACTCGACCGACAAGCCGTGAAAGTACAGATAATCAGTGTACTTGTCGCTCTTGAACAGTTGCTCCGAATGCACCGAAGCACCACTGCCCACCGTCACTACTTGGGCGGGAAGAACATCGATCAGCCCCTCATCGCGCGAATGGAAAAAGTCGGAGATGCACAAATGGCGAGCATGATCTTGACGCGGGAATGAGAAACGCGTCCATTCTTGCAGGTCGGAAATATCGCTTGCCTTCAGCTTGAGCACAGCGCCGGGCTGCACGTTCTGTTTTTCAACAGCTTTGAGAAACGCGTCATTGACCTGATAGACAATCAAATCATTGCCGACAGCCTGGCACGGGAAGTATCCATAAACAGCTTTGGGCACAAGCAACTTTTTCTCGATGCACTCTTTCTCCAGCTGGCGCAAAACCGGTCTGATTCGCTCGTCCAGGAGCGCCTCATACTCTGCATCCGATGTTTCGCCCTGCCGAACACGCCACTGCCCTCGCACGAGCGCGTTTTCATTTATGTACTTGAACACTTCGGAAAGCGGCACGTCTTCAACAATCTTGCTGCCCCAGAAGGGTGGTGCAAATGTATCTTCGCCGCGCTTAACGTCGGAGACCGTTACCGTGTGAGGCTGCGAGCCATTCTTTGGTGGCGCCTCGGCGACAGCGACTTCTTCTTCCTCATCGCTCTCATCACAATCAGGTCTGGCGCCCATCATTTTGTTGAGCAATTCCTGATCTTTGTTCGCCAGGCCTTCCATGATTTTCAAGTCGTCGAAGGCGTCTTGCCCGTAAAACAGAGTTCCTTTATAGACGCGTCGGCAATCATCCTCGACATAGCGGCGAGTCAACGCCGCTCCGCCCAGAATCACGGGCGTGTCAATACTTCGCTGATTGAGAATCTCCAGATTCTCTTTCATAATCACGGTTGATTTGACGAGCAATCCGCTCATGCCTATGCAGTCGGCTTTGTTCTCAACGGCAGCGGCAATGATGTTTTCGATTGGCTGCTTGATGCCGAGATTTACGACTTTATAGCCGTTATTGCTGAGGATAATGTCGACAAGATTTTTGCCGATATCGTGTACATCGCCTTTCACTGTAGCGAGCACCATGGTGCCGCGCTGCGAACCTTCGACTTTCTCCATAAACTGTTCGAGATAGGCGACTGATGCTTTCATGGTTTCGGCAGATTGCAGAACGAACGGCAATTGCATCTTGCCGGCACCGAACAGGTCACCAACTACTTTCATACCTTCGAGCAAAATTGAGTTGATGATTTCCAGAGGCGCGTATTTCTTGAGCGCGATGTCCAGGTCTTTCTCGAGTGACACACGGTTGCCGTCGATGATGCGCTCTTTGAGCACTTCTTCGATCTCTTGCGGACCTTTGGCCTTAACTGCAGTCTTCTTTTTGCCGTCGTTGTTTTGGTAGAAAGCCAACAATACAAAGAGCGGGTCGTAGTCCGGCGTGCGCTCATCAAAGACGAGCTTTCTGTGCAACTCACGTTCGGCCTCGTCTATCTTGTAAAGCGGCAAGATCTTTTGCGCATTGACAATCGCCATGTCGAGACCGGCTTCCACTGCATAATGCAAGAAGACCGAATTGAGAATTTGACGTATATGTGGATCAAAACCGAATGAAATATTGCTGACACCCAGCACCGTCTTGACGCCGGGCAGAGCGTCCTTAATCATGCGAATGCCGTCAAGCGTAGCCAATCCAAGCTTGCGGTCGTCTTCGTTGCCGGTTGAAAGAGTAAAAGTCAGGGCGTCGAAAATCAGATCTTCCGGACGCAAGCCCTCTGCAAGAGAAATGTCGTAAATGCGTTTGGCAATTTCGAGCTTCTTCTCTGCTTCTTTGGCCATGCCGTTTTCGTCAATGGTCAAAGCAACGGTCGCGGCACCAAAACGTTTGATCAAACGAACTTTTTTGATCATCTTTTCGACGCCGTCTTCCAGGTTGATCGAATTGATGATTGGTCTGCCGGCAATCAGCTTCAATGAAGCTTCCAGGACAGGATATTCGGTAGAGTCGATCACCTGGGGGATTTGCAATTCAGTGTTGAGCCGCTTGATGAAAGTGGACATGTCCTTCACTTCATCACGCCCGACGTAGGCAGTGCAAACATCCAGAACGTGCGCGCCTTCCTTCTCCTGGTCGCGCGCCATGGCCACCATGCCGTCCCAATCTTCTTTGTTGAGCAATTGTTTGAACTTGCGGCTGCCGTTGGTATTGGTGCGCTCACCGATAATCAAAGGCGCCGGATCGACGCGCAAAGCAGCTGCCGTGTAAATGCTTGCCGCTGCCGGAGTGTACTCGGGGTGGCGTTTTTTCGGCGCGACATGCCCGACTTTCTCCACCACGCGCTGCAAATGCGCCGGAGTAGTGCCGCAACAGCCACCGATGATATTGACGCCCAGCTCATTGACAAAATACTTGAGCGAGTCGGCCAGATCATCCGGAGTAAGTTTGTAAACCGTCTGCCCGTTAACGTTTTCGGGCAAGCCGGCATTGGGCAAACAGGAGACATACTTGGTGGTGTTGAGCGTCAGGTACTGAACCGGATCGATCATCTCCGCCGGCCCGGTGGCGCAATTAATGCCGATGACGTCTATTGGAAATGCAGCCAGGGTAGCAAGCGCTGCGGAAATATCCGTGCCGACCAGCATCGTGCCAAGCGGTGGTGCCTCTATGGTCACCTGCGTGATGATAGGAATGCGGCGCCCGACTTTCTCGAAATAGTCGACCATCGCCACGACTGCCGCTTTCGCCTGGAGCAAATCTTGTCCGGTTTCGAACTGAAGACAGTCAACTCCGCCGTCCACCAGCCCGGAAACTTGGACGTAATAGGCATGGCACATCTCGTCAAAACTGATGTGTCCTAATGACGGCAGCTTGGTAGTCGGTCCGATGGAGCCGGAAACATAGCGCTGCTGCCCATTCTTCGACCAGTCGTCGGCGACTTGCCGGGCAATCTCGGCAGCTCTTTTATTCAGCTCATACGCTCTGTCCGCCAGCCCGAATTCAGCCAGCACAATCGGCGAACCGCCGAAGGTGTCGGTTTCTACGACATCACAGCCGACCTTGAAAAAGGACTCGTGAATTTCTTTGATCACTTCCGGGCGGCTGACGACAAGAATTTCCGGGCAATTTTCGGCGCCCTCGTAGTCGTCCAGAGTCAGGTCATAAGTATGGATAGACGTGCCCATTGCCCCATCGAAGATGAGGACCTTTTCTTTGAGCGCATCAAGAAATTTCATCGCGGGCCACCTGGGAGCCGATTCGGCAAGGTCAATTATTGCCGATTATGCGCCCGTGGGGCAAAGATTGTGAATGGGGAAATTAAGCGTGAGTGCGGCGTCCCGGCTTCCAATCGACCTCGCAAGTGCCCTTTTTGCAAACAGGCTGGCTCTCTTGCGACTCGGCGGGCGGAACATCGAAATTGGAGTCCTGGGGAGTTTGCAAACCACGGTTGCAACTGTTAGTCGTGGCCAAATCAATCGAATGGTCGGTCGAGTGCCTGGTTCGCTTTCTCATTTGTAGATCTCCCGGAATCCTGCAAGGCAGCTCTCACAAGCTCGACACTTCCTTGCAGATGCTTTGTTCCTCGGGCAAACGGGCTTTACAACGTGTCAAGCGGGAAAAATTAGCCACTTTCAAGATTAATTATCGGTTTCTTATACAATGAACCGTTATCGAACCGTAGACCACTTAAATACCGACCTGAATCTATTGAAATGACTGCCAACGAAGAATCGATCAATGCCCTCAAAGATGCCCTGAAAGTGTCGCCGGACAACGCGCCGCTGCGCATTCATCTGGGCGACATGCTTAATTCCAGCGCTCGATACGACGAAGCGGAAAAGGAATTTGCCACCGCTCTCACCTTATCTCCGGGCAACGAAACAGCGAAGCTGGGTCTGGCGTACAGCTGTTACCAGCTCGGCAAATATTCACAGGCGCTGGTCATAGTCGAAGATTTGCTCAAGAAATCCAAGCCTGCGGCAAAGGCCTTGATCATCCATGCGCGCCTGCTTCTCAATGATGGCCAGGTTGAACGCGCCCGTCAGGAATACGAGCGCGCGGTGCAGATAGACCCGGCCATGACCGATCTTGGTTTGTACGAGCGCCTAGGCCTGGCCGATTTGCCGTACAAGCAAAAGGGTGCCTCCGAAAGTCGCGTCACCACGGACGGAAAAGTCAGAGAGCTGGCGGATGATGATGACGACGGGGACGACACTCTTAACCTGGACATCGAGAAATCCGATATTTCCTTCGACAACGTCGGCGGCATGGAGGAAGTAAAAGAACATATCCGTATGAAGATCATCTATCCGCTCGAAAACCAGGAGATGTTCAAACAGTACGGCAAGAAGATTGGCGGCGGCATCCTGATGTATGGCCCGCCTGGTTGTGGAAAAACATTTTTAGCGCGTGCCACTGCCGGTGAGATCAAGGCAAATTTCATTAGTGTCGGCATTACCGATGTTCTCGATATGTGGTGCGGTGAAAGTGAAAAACATATGCACGAGATTTTCGAAACTGCGCGCCGCAATCGTCCCTGCGTGCTGTTCTTCGACGAAGTCGACGCTCTGGCAGCCAGCCGCAGCGACATGCGCAAGAGCGGCGGACGCAATTCAATCAATCAGTTTTTGACCGAGATGGACGGGGCTGAATCTTCCAACGAAGGTGTTCTCATCCTTGCTGCCACTAACGCGCCCTGGCACCTGGACAGCGCGTTTCGCAGACCGGGCAGATTCGACCGAATTATTTTTGTTCCGCCACCGGACAATAAAGCGCGCGCGGATATCCTGCGTTTGACATTGAAAGGCAAACCGGTGGATGACATCGACTATGAATTGATGGCGAAGAAAACGGAGAAATTCTCCGGTGCGGATTTGTTCGCCGTTGTCGATCAGGCTGTGGAAGCGAAACTTGCTCAGGCAATGAAGGAAGGCATTCCCAAACCGATAACAACTAAAGATCTGGAAACTTCCGCGCGCAATGTCAAACCTTCAACGGCCGAATGGTTCGCCACCGCACGAAATTACGCGCTTTACTCGAACCAGGGCGGCGCCTACGACGACATCGTTAAGTATCTGAAACTCTAAGTGACTGACCACATCGAACGAGGCTCGCTTTTATACGACACGCGCCGATTCAAGTTGGCGGAAGAAGAGTTCAGACTCGCATTGGTGCAGCAGCCCACCGACGCTTACGCTCACGGCATGCTGGGTTTGACCCTGGCTGCGCAAGGTCGCTTCGATGAGGCGATAAAAGAAACCAAAGAATGCATAACGCTCGAGCCGGACAACGCCTGGAATCATTACGCAATTTCTTTTGTCTATTACCACTGGGGGCGCTACAAAGAAGCACTGGCCGGAATCGAAGAAGCGATTCGCCTCAATCCGCACAGCGCCACCTATTTCGGCATGGCGGCCGAGATTTACCTGATGCGCGACGATTGGAAAAAAGCTCTGGAGTTGGCTGAACTTGGTCTGGAAGTCTCGCCGACAAATGTAGACTGCTTGAATTGCCGGGCAATTGCATTTTCAAAATTAGGTAAAAATCGCGAAGCGGAACAGTGCGTAGACCTGGCACTGGCCAAGGATCCAGAGAATGATGTTTCGCATGCGAACAAGGCGTCAATATTATTTCGTCAGGGAAAACCGAAGGAATCGGCCGAACATTATCGTGAAGCGCTCAGACTAAATCCCAATTCAAAGTGGGCGCGCGATGGAATTTTGGAAGCACTGAAGGCGAGAAACCCTCTCTATTACCCGTTCGCCTTCATCACACTCAAATTGTCAGATATGGACAGAAGGGCTTCGCTCATCTTTGCTCTGGTGCTTCTTTTCATACCGCCGCTGCGCTCTTTGATGTTTCTTTTCCTCATCACCTCATTAGCGGCGAGAAAATTTTTCAATTTGCTCCTCTTATTAGATCCATTCGGAAAACGCATCCTCACTGATGATGAGCGAATGTCCACTACCTGCTTCGGCATCTGGCTGGCCTGCCTTGTATCGTGCATCATTAACTTCATCATCTTCAAGCCGGCCGCTGTTGTGGCACCGCTAGCAATATCACTACTTATCCTTATATTGATCCCGCTCATGAAAGTGTTCGATGTTCAAGCCGGAACACGCCGCAACATACTTGCCGCAATCACCGCCGCCACCGCCCTTCTGGGAGTGTGGCTGGTAATTTCCAGCGGCCTCGGCGGACGCACTTACGAATATCTTTCCGAAACAGAAAAAGGGCTTGCAGGCTTCATCGTCCTCATTTGCTTGCTGTCATTTTTCTATCCCGACGGCAAAAAGGACCAGTTTTAGTCCCCTCTGAGGCATACCGCGTTATGCCGAGCGGCATCAACACAGGGTCTTCTCCATACAAAAATATTAGCTTTCCTATACGCGTCACTTGCCACCTCGTTCTACACTCGTAATGTGGGCGTATTGGGTTGTGGTTTGACTGAGTACATGAGGTTGTTTCAATGGAACAGGGCAATACACCATCAATGGGTGAGTCTGCCGCCTTATCTGCTCTGAGGAGTGAAGAGATGCAGAAGAAATTTGCAGCAGCAGTAAATCCGAGTACACCTGCGCGCATACTGGCAGATCTGGCAGAGGGCTCTCCGACCTGGATTCAGGAAAGGGTGGCGGAAAATCCGTCCACTCCGCAGGAGTTTCTTTCGAAGCTGGCGCAACATTGCTGCTCAACGGTACGCACAGCAGTCGCTGATAATGCCAGTACTGTTCACGATATTATCGTCAGATTGGTTAATGACGAAAGCGCAGACGTCCGCTACGCCATTGCAGAAAACCACAGTATGCCTGCCCTGGTGCTGGAGGCGTTGACTGAAGACGAAAACCCCTACGTTGCTTTCCGGGCAAGAAAAACATTGCTAAGGCTTGCCGAAAACAAAATCCTCGAGGGCAGATTTAGCATTATTACAAAGCCTCTTAAAGGGAAAAGAGTTCAGTTTGGTTAAGCTGAATTACGCACAGGCTCGCAAATGGTGCCTGGCAGCAGAAGCTTCGAAGTCTCCTATTTATCGATTATTTCAGGGATTCGAACAATCGGCCCCTTATTTAGGACAGTATTCCTTGTATGCAAATATGCACACGCCTGTCGCCAGAATGCGGCCGAGAGGCGCATAAACATTGATAAATCACGAGGTACATTTATTCGGCACCACAACTATACCTTGGCTTTAAATTCAACGAGTGACTAGAATTGGTTTATATAAGCCGTTGCGGCGGCCCAAAAAGGATTACCGATCGAGCAGTTATTATGTTGGACAAAAGTTACTCCGCTATATTTCGAGAATTGCAGTGGCTGGCAAATTACTATGACATTATGGGTCAGAAAGAGAAAGCTCGTGAAATCAGGGATTCTCTGGTCAATTACTACGTGAAGAAAAACCACGAAAAGCCCGCCGACAAAAGAGATGTCGCGGACAGCGATGAGAAACAGACCGGCACCTTTGGTTAGTCGTTAGCGACGTCCCTTCAGTCAGTCTAAAAGTTAGGTAATGCGCTCAGGCCGTTACCAGAGTCGAACTCGACTGGCTCTCCACCAGATGAGGTATACGTGGAATAATTGTTTCACAAAGTTCGGGGCTACTTGGGACACTTCTCCAATGACGAATTTCGAAACTCCTCATTTGCAGCGCATGCGTAATGCCGGGCTCGCGGTTTACAGTGAAAAAGTTGCAGATGTCGATGGTGAGGGTAACGGCGGTATTCGGATAACCGTCATCGACGGTGATCACAAGCTCTGGCTATTCGGCGCTAAGGATAAGTGGGTGGCGAAATCTTGCCTTGCAAATGCAAGCGATGCTCCATGCGCATTCGAAATGCAATTTGATACACGTGACGAAGTAGTGGCAAGTGCCATCGAATATTTCCAAAAAGATCATCGCTGGAGAGCAGTGCAAGAGCATTTGGAGCGGCAGCGAAAAACTTCACCTCAAATTTAAAAGCTTTGTTGGCGAGCCAACAAAATACGCACCGAGTGGGAATTATACGGCGCAGGTTTCACGCAGAACTCACATGAGTAAGGCGAGTCTGTTGCCAGTCCCCCCTGTAGAGGCCGATCGATGACACTAACAGTAAATGCATGCGCGCCAGTTGCTTTTAAACCACTCGGACAGATCGATGACGATAAAGTCACGTCTATGCTTGCCGACTTCTTCAGCCGCAATTGGGTGAAGGCAAAAGCCGGTGATGTAAAAGCGGCTGTCGAATTGCAGCACTATGTTGATCGAGCTTCCAGCTACGGACAAGACTACGAGATGGCAAAGAGAATTTTGGACAAAATGACACCAGTGGCAGCAGCACAGCTTAGACAGGCAATTGCCACCGGCAGCGTGATTTCGTTCGATTAGCTAAGGGTTTATAAAAAAACCAGGGTTGCCAAGCGGGCGGTGGTAGCCTAGCAATATTCGAAAAACACGGTTCGCCCAAACCTACATAATCAAAAAAACGAGACCAGCCGTAACCGTGCGGCTGGACTTTTCATAAAGGATTTTTGCCATGAACAGCACCTATGCCCTCAGACAATCGCAATCGTCAGCTCGCATTGCCAAACCGATGCTCGTCATTGGTTTCGTCGGTATCGTCGCTGCGGGCAGCACTTTCTTGTTGATGGACAGCACCCGTCCAAAACCGCCAAGCTCGCATAAAAGTGTGCACCAGACCAATATCGCTGCCAACGGCGCCAAACAGCCGGCCAGCGAAACTAAAGCGGCACGGACGCACCATAAATCAAAGCCTGGCCATACTCGACACCGGTCTCAAGCAAAGCTTTCTCATCATTTCGATTGAGACTCAAGCAAACCTTGTCTGGGATTAGTTTGTCCACTTATTTGCGGTCAATGCTGGCGTAACCTGCCTTCTCAACGAGCTTTTGCCCCTCATCGCTAAGGCAGAAATCGATAAACTTTTGCGCCGAGGGTTTGGGATTGTGATCCATGAACATAAACAAGGGACGACTGAGCGGATAACCGGTGATGGCCGTTGCCACTGTGGCACCAACTGCGGTACCACCGTTGATGAGCTGCAATTTCAGTGACTTCACCTTTCCATGCACTTCACTGTCTGCACCCATGCCCGCATATCCAATGGCATTTTTATGGGTAGCAATTGAATCCATCATTATTTCAATCGATTCAACAGTTTTGGCGTTCTGGGTAATTTTGTCTTTTCTAAGCACGTGCCCGACAAAAAATTTGCTGGTGCCCGAGCCGTCTTCACGCGCAAACACTTCAATCGGCTCGTCCTTGCCGCCCACTTTCGACCAATTGGTTATGTTTCCGCTAAAGATGCCTTTAAGCTCTTCCATCGTCAGATCTTCGACAGGATTTTCAGCGTTGACGAAGACGGCTACAGAGTCTCTGGCGACAGCGACTTTCTTCAAGCGGACTTTATTCTTGTGCGAAAGCACGACTTCCTCATCAGTGAGGTCACGCGAGGCAGACGCCAGATCCGTAGTGCGAGAGATCAAAGCGGCAATCCCCTGCGAAGTGTCGCCTTTGTTGATTGAAACAGGCACTGACGGGTTGGTCTTCATAAACTCATCCGCCCAGATTTTTAGCAAATCGCCCATGGTATCCGAGCCTTCCACGCAAACCATCGGTGTGAGCGTGCGAGGATCGGTCGCCTTTTGCGACTGACAGCCAGTTATGAACGGCGCCAAGCCTAGCACCAGACAAACGCTGGCGCTCAAGGAAAGCACTCTAGCGGTTATCTTATTGCTCTTGCGCATTTGTCGGGCTGTCAGTGCCAATCTCATGACCCAAAACCTAAATCTGGCAACCAATCCGGGATACCACAATAAGGCAATAGCCAAGAAGACTGTAAGCCCAAAAACCTTTCATGGCGCAATTATCATCCGAGAGTCGAACAAATATTCATATGACGCTCAATTCAAGATTGCCGATAAAGATAACGGCTCCCCTGCAAAATCAGGAAAGCCGTCTCTTAAATATGGTTTGAAAGAGGAAAGTTTAGATTTATTCTTCTTCGTCGCCTTCTTCGTCGTCCCAGACTTCCTCTGTGGTTGCAACGCCGGCAGCGATAAAGAAATCGCTTGTGCATTTTGCGGCGGTGTCAGGGCTTACGCCAACGTCTTTCAAGGTTTTAATCCAGTGAACCATTTCATCCAAAATGGATGTGTCCACGGAAGTTTCAGCGGTTTGCAGCATGCCAAATATCTCCGTCATCAATGTGGCTGTGACAAGTGGGCAGATCCTAACTAGCCTGGCTGAGAATTTATAGGCCAAGCATTTAATTCTGCACAGCTTGCAATAGTACAAGATCCGGCTCAACGCCGCATGGCGCCTCAGGGCTGATTAATGTCCACGCGAGAAAGGCGCTTAAGTCTCTTCAAGAATGCCGAATCGACCAGGCAAACACCGTCCTGACAATCGGCACCCGCCACTTTGCCAAGCAATTCCGCCTCATCGGTAGACAGCATCCCGGATTGCGAAACATTACCGAGACTGCGGTTGTGGTTGGAGGAGTCAAGCACAATCCGCGCAATGCCGGGATCGAGCCAAACTGAGCCTACTCTCACCGAGCGGATAGCAATCTCCAGATTTGCCGCCAGATCGCCTTTAAGCACGTATCCATCGGCTCCGGCATCAAGAGAAGCAAAGATGTCGTTAGCATCATCGCTGGACGTCAGCATGAGCACTTTGCAGTCAGGCAGCGCCGCTTTGACTTTGCGGGTGACTTCGATGCCGTTAATGCGGGGCAATCCGATGTCGACAAGAGCAACCGACGGCGAAAGATTGAGTATCGAATCCACAGCAGAAGTGCCGTCTTCGGCTTCCCCGATTAATTCGAAGTCCTCGAACTTCTTTAGAAAATGGCGCAAACATGTGCGGACGACTCGATCGTCATCGACGAAAAAGATTTTCGTCTGAGTACTCATCTAGTTGTATCCTTTGCCCACAATTCTCGATAGTCGTTATTTTAGCAGTCGGATGCGGTCATTCACGACTGTCATATGCAAGTATCATCGCTTGCGTTCCGAGCGCGTCGCCTGCGCCACCAGATGCGCCACCACGACTCTGAGCACTTTGCTCAACTTGCTTAAACAAATCCTGAGCCATCTTTGTACCTGGCAACAAGTCGGACTGTCCATCAATGTTTTCGAAAACCAAACGCAAATCTTTGAGCATGTGTTTGAGCGCAAATCCTGGTTTGAGATCGGACTTGATTATGCGCGCACCCAAATTCGTAAGGGCCCACGATCCACCGGCGCCGGCCGAAAGTACGTCAACAATCAAGTTTTCATCCACGCCCAGGCTTTTTGCCAATTGAAACGCCTCGCAAACAGAGATCATGTTTACCGCACACAAGATCTGATTGCAAAGCTTCAACGCTTGACCTGAGCCTGATGGTCCGCAATATTTCACGGTTTTGCCCATTTTCTCGAAGGCGAAAAGCGTTCTCTGGAAAGGCTCCTCATCGCCGCCCACCATGATCGTCAAGGTCGCATTGCGCGCACCGACGTCGCCGCCGGTGACAGGCGCATCGAGAAAATGCATTTGCTTCGCTTTCAAACCTTCATATATATTTTTTGCCGCCTCCGGTCCGATTGTCGAAAAGTCGGCGACAATAGCCCCCTCTTTTGCAGCATGGGAAACGCCTGCCCTGCCCAGCACGACCTCTTCCACATCGCCGATGTCTCCCAGGCAGGTGAAGATAATGTCCGCATCAGCGACTGCATCAGAGAGCGACTTTTCAAACTTGCCGCCTGCCTGCAATAGTGCAGCCTCTGCAGGCTTTCCGGCAGTGCGATTCCAGCCGGTGACGCTCAGCCCGGCTCGGGCGAGATTAACTGCCATCGCCTCGCCCATCAAGCCCAGACCGAGGTAAGCAATCTTGCTTTTCCCAGCCTGTAATGGTTCTTGCCCCGCCAATGGTTTATCGGACCCATCCGAGGGCCGGCTAGCTTTGGTCACCTGATTACTCACTCCACAAACAAAAGTTCAATTTTTGCAGATTAACTAACGGGCGTCACCGCGAAAACGTACAATTTGCACGATTGACACGGGGAACCTAATTTCTCGGCGGAGCATCTCTTAGCTAAGTAGCGGTTGTCTCAAACTGGAAGCAAATTCATGAAGAAAATTTTCTGTCTTCTTGCAGCACTGTCCATCGCACAGACAGCAGGGTTCTGTCAGGCACCCAATGATGCGGTAACCGGAAAAGTCGATATCAATGCGCCGGCCCAGGCGGTTTGGGACGCAGTGCACACCGAGCGCTCCAACGATCCTGATATAAGCTACAGCAAAGTTGTTGAGCAGAAAGGCAATCGCGTACTTCTGGAGCAGAAATTCAATACTATCCCTATAGTTGGCGAAGCAACCTGTTTGATGGTTCAGGAAGAAACACCGATGAAGCGGATTGACTACAAGATGGTCCGCTCCGACAAGTTCAAAGAAATGTACGGCAGCTGGGTTATTGAGGAAAACCCCTCAGGCGTCAGCTTGTCCTTGCAGTCGGTGTTGGACACTGGCTTGCCGTATGCAAGAGGCGTCACCAACACTTTCCTTCAAAAGAAGATCGATGCACGCCTGGCGCGCGTAAAAACTGCAGCTGAGAATAAAGCACAAGTGAAATAGCGATTTGCACCAGTGATGTAAAATCATGATTTCCGAAAGACCGGGTCATGACAAAAACTAGAAGCGGAGAAGCGAAGATGAAGAGTGCGACGAAGGCATCGTTTTTTGTTGCCCTATGCTTTTCAATCGCAAGCACGGCAGCGGGCGCGCAGTCCATTCTCAATCAAAGCAAAGATGATTTGCTCAAAGATTTCGACGCGGGCAAGTCCTTGACCGCGCCTCCAATCAATGGGCCAGCCAATACGCCGCCGCCTACCTGGGCGCCAGGGCCGCAGACCCTCGGTTCACAATCAGCCGGTGCGCAACCTTCCGGCGCACCAATGCAAACTTCTCCTTTCCAAGGAAATTACGGACAGGGTGCAACCGCCGGAGCATATCAATTCCCCGGGCAGCAAAAGCCTCTGCTCAAGCGACTTATAGAAGGCGCAATGAATGCAGTCAATGTATCCAGCAATGACACCGACGGCACGCATGTCAAAGTGCCTTTCGTCGACGTCAATGTGGGCGGGCAAGCACAAGGAGTGAAGGTAAAAGCGCCGTTTGTGAACATCAATCGCGGCTACCAAGGCGGTTCCCGTTCAACAACAACTGCGCCGGTTTCAAAGATTAATCCTCCATCCGGCATCAACCCTGCGCATAATGCGCTGCCCGCTCAGCAGGCCAATCCCGCGCCAACAGTGGCTCCTAACGTTTTGCCCAACCAAGGCAGCTCTCTGCGGTAAATACACGCAATAATCAAGTCACCACATATAGTGGCACCTTTGCTGGTCGGCAGATTTTGGCGCTCTCCCTCATTTCATACACTATGTCCAAGATCGCTTGATCTCGGATAGATACTCTTAGATTTCGACCCTTCTGAAATCTTTGCCCCTATGAAAGCGCCCCTGGCGCCTTGCCGCGTTTAACAACTTCCTCACAGTCGAGGCATAGGATGCAGGGATACCCTCTTCCAGAATATTTCCTAATTGCTTATGTATGTTCTCTACTACTGAAAAACCGCTCATCCCTTCATGCCAATACTCTGCCAAAAGCCGCCGTTAATATGCCCGAAACGCCTCAAAACATGGGGGTTTTCTACGAAACGGGGTGTGGAGAATACGTAGTAGACAGCCAACAATAGCCCACAATTCGACAGGCGTCGAAACCGCAAAGCCAGAATCAGCCTCCCCTTCGAGACATTAATCAAAATGAAATCGAGCCGAGCGGCAAGTCAAAAAATGGTCCGGATTAACTTGCTAATGCCGCACGGGCGCTGTTATAAATGGCACATGTCCCGCTTGACCACCAAAATGCACAGCAATCGCGCTATTTTCGCACTCCTCGCCGCAGCCTTCCTGGTTACTCTCGCGCTGCCCAGTGGAGCGCGTAACTATTATGTGCGTGAGACTAAGGGTCAAGTTGAAATTAAGGGTTGGGAAAAACCATTACTGAAGAAGAATCCGAATCTCAAGCACTGGAACTGGATGCCGATTACGGCAAGCTACAATCGCATCAAACCAATCGTGCCTTCCAAGAAGCCCTGGAAGGTCGATCGCCGCTTGCGCAAAGCGCCCGTGGACCGGATGGTCAAAGTTGCTCGCTACATTCGTCCCGTGCATGCAGCCATGCCCACTGCCAGAAATAGTGAAGGCGGCTCGCTTCAGAATCCGCGCGTGACCAATCCTCTTGTCACTCATGATGTGAATGGTGCGCTTCGCTCTCGCGATGTGGCAGCCAGATTGCAGATGCAACGCACGCAGGCGCAACTGGCTACACGCAATGTCGATGCCGGACTTTCAACACCTTATGTGAAAGCTAATTACAGGCTGGCGAAGCACGAAGCTGCCGGTTATCTTGCGGCCAAGAAAACAGACATCAAATTGGTATCGAATAATTTGAACGGTCAGCTCGGCCAAAGAGCAGTGTCGGGGCGCCTGGCATCACGTTCGGTAGATGGACGCTTGCTCTCGCAGAACCTCGACGGAGTTCTCGAGTCGAAGACAGTCTCTGCTGACTTGATGACACCGATCGAGCGCCGCTATGAATTCAACTACCGCGGAGCGGCGGGCGGATTCGATGATGTGCCGACCTTCTCCAACGGAATGACTTCGAGCACAGGCAAAGTCTCGGCTAAGATCAAGCGCTACCACAACAGCAAATTTTAAGGGAGACGATAACGTCTCCCTTAAAAAGTTTCGATTACGGCGACAACTTAGCCTGCCGGTGTCAGCTCTTTGACCGTGGCCAGAGCCGTCTTCAAATCGTCCATCAGATCTTCGAGATCTTCGATGCCGACCGAAAGACGAACCAGCCCGTCGACAAAGCCGCGAGCTTCCCGCTCAGCTTTGGGGACGGCACCGTGAGTCATCACTGCCGGGTGAGTCATCAGCGACTCGACGCCGCCGAGACTTTCAGCAAGCACAAAGAGCTTGGTGGCGCCCATTACCTTTTTGGCATTGTCCAGTCCGCCTTTTACGACGAATGTCACCATGCCGCCGAAGCCGCGCATTTGTTTTTTAGCAAGCTCGTGCTGCGGGTGCGACTTGAGTCCTGGATAGAGCACGCGTTCGACTGCCGGGTGGCTTTCCAAAAACTTGGCGATTTCCGCAGCATTCTTTTCATGTGCTTGCATTCTAATCGCCAGCGTTTTTAAACCGCGCATTGTCAAATAGCAGTCCATCGGACCAGGCGTTCCACCAATTGCATTCTGATGGAATTTGACTTGTTCGTAGACTTGCTCATCACTGGTTATTACGGCACCGCCGACAACATCACTATGTCCGCCGATGAATTTCGTAGTCGAGTGAACGACAACATCAATTCCGTAATCCAGCGGGTTTTGCAGGTACGGGCTGGCGAATGTGTTGTCGATGACCGTCAAGAGCTTGCGCTCTTTGGTGCTGTGCTTTTTGGCGATGTCGCTGAGAGATCGGAAGA
>PNKB01000002.1 GCA_013997645.1 Cyanobacteria bacterium PR.3.49 | reverse complement strand
GGCACTGCAAAACTCCAAATCATAAACACGGGTGCCAAAACGATTCTAGGCAGTATATCGAAAAGTCTCTCAGCACGCCGCCCGGAGACTTCATTTGAAATCGGCATCAGAAAGTTCGGCATGCTGATCATGCGCTTTACACTCGTTCTGGTCGTCTTCGCATTTGCGGTCAATGTTGCTTTTCACAGACCGCTGCTTCAATCATTGCTTTTCGGTGTAGCTCTTGCCGTGGGATTGACCCCGGAGCTTTTGCCTATGGTGATAACTGTGACCTTAACGGGCGGAGCTCTTCAAATGTCCAAGGCACAGGTGATTGTCAAACGCTTATCGGCAGTTCAAGACCTGGGCTCCATGGAAATTTTGTGCACTGACAAAACAGGAACCCTGACCGAAGGAAAGGTTCATCTGCAAAAACACGTAGATGTGGGGGGCAACGACAGCGAGAAAGTATTCAGACTGGCATACGTCAACAGTTATTTTGAAACAGGTGTAAAAAGCCCGCTGGACGATGCGATTCTTTCGCACGGACCAGTGGAGATGTCCGATTGGAAAAAGCTTGACGAAGTTCCTTTCGACTTCGAAAGAAGAAGAGTATCCGTTCTTGCAGAGAGAAAAGGAGAGCGCACTCTTGCAGTAAAAGGAGCTCCAGACAGTATTCTGAATCTCTGCACCAAATTCGACGCGCCGGACGGCATCATCAAGGATATGGATACGCAAAGCACAACTGCCATCAATAATCTTTTTGAAACCCTTGCGTCAGACGGCTTTCACATATTGGCCATCGCCTATCGCAATGTTGATCAAGGTCATGACCACGCCAAACTCACCGACGAAACAGAGCTTATTTTCGCCGGCTTCGCAGCTTTTCTCGACCCTCCAAAAAAATCTGCCGCCGAAGCAATCAAGGCATTGCACGATGACAATGTCGAGGTAAAAATTCTCACAGGAGACCATGAATTAGCCGCCAAATATGTATGCGAAAAGCTGGACTTTGGAATAAAAGGTCTCTTGACCGGCAACGACATAAATCACCTCGATGACAACGCCTTGCAAGCTCAAGCACAAACGGTGAATCTTTTCTGCCGAGTAAATCCTGCGCAAAAAACGAGAATTATTACAGCACTGAAAGCGCGCGGTAAAATCGTAGGCTTTTTAGGCGATGGAATTAATGACGCACCTTCGCTCCATTCAGCAGATGTTGGCATTTCAGTAGACACGGCTGTCGATGTCGCAAAACAGGCGGCAGACATGGTGCTTTTGAAGCAGGACTTGAAAGTTTTGCATGGAGGAATCAGGGCGGGACGAAGAGCCTTTGCCAACGTTCAAAAGTACATTCTCATGGCCACCAGCTCCAATTTCGGCAATATGTTCAGCATGGCTCTGGCGACGCTCATTCTTCCTTTTTTGCCCATGCTCCCTGTTCAAATCCTTCTCAACAACCTTCTTTATGATGTCTCCGAATTGGCACTGCCCAGCGACAATGTCGATGAGGAAACATTGACTAATCCTACACACGGAGACATTTCATTCGTTCGCAAATTTATGCTCACTTTTGGACCAATTAGCTCGATCTTCGATTTCATAACTTTCTATGTGCTCGTGAATTATTTGCAAGCGAATGAAAAATTGTTCCACTCCGGCTGGTTCGTCGAGTCACTGGCTACGCAGATTCTGGTAATTTACATAATCCGCACCAAACGTAACTGTTTCAAGAGCAAACCAGGAAAATTCCTGATTGTACTCAGCCTTTCGATAATTGCAATTGCCTGCCTGCTGACTTTGCCGCCTTTCGGTATACACATTGGCTTTACGCCGCTGCCACCTGTCTTCTACGCCATACTCGGATCGATCGCAATTGCATATCTGCTTGTTGTCGAGGCGGCAAAACATGTTTTCTATCGCAGTATTGACAGGTCAAACGCACCGGCCCTTCAGGCGACACCATACTAAAGGTCGATGGCCCCGAAGAGCTGTATGAAATAACCTGTAAGACAGATCGCTCACATTTGCCTGCGGGGGAATTTCAAAGTGAAAGTGCTACTTGCAATATCCGACAAGCTCTTCGGCGATGCCGTTGTTCGTTTTGCGGCCAAGCACAACTGGCCGGCAGGCACCGAGTTCAAACTAATATGCGTGGTGGCACCGCTTGATCTGCAACCTGGCAAAACTATCGAACAAAAGAAAGCTCTGTTCGACGAAGAGAAAACGCACGCAGACAAACTGCTGTCACAATCTAAGTCCAGTTTTTTGAAGCTGCAACCAGAGGCGTACACAACTTACGAAGTGCTGGTTGGACACACAGCAAAAGAAATTCTTAGCTGCGCTCACGAGTGGCATCCTTCCATGATCGTCATGGGCTCACACGGGCGCAGGGGTCTCGAGAGAGCACTTCTGGGCAGCGTATCTTTCTATATCGCGTCTCATGCTCCTTGCTCCGTGAGTATCGTAAGGGCGGCAGACGCAGACATGCTCGACTTCGAGTTAGACGAATCCGACATACCTGACGAGATGAAGACGCACGTGCAAGTCTAGAACGGAAATAAGTAAAAACGAAAAGGCCCAGTATTGAGATGCAGCAACCAGCCAAGAACGAGAAAACAACAGCTTCGGACATCTTTCCGTGGGTACTTATCGCTGCTTTTTGGATAGTGATTTTCTTTACCCCCGTATTCAACGCAGCAAGGATCGAAATGCTGCCTTACAGCACCTTTATGAGCGAAGCGGGGAATGGTCGCTTTGAAGAAGTGACGATAGACGAACACGAACTAGTTGCTACCAAAAGTGGTGACAACTTCAAAATCTATAAGACATACAAAGTTGATGATCCCGATCTCGTTAAACGCCTCTCGGCAACAAAGGTCAAATTCACAGGAGTGAGGCACGACAAGTTCTGGAATTCTGTCTTCAGCCTGGTGCTTCCACCCCTGGTTTTCATTTGTTTCTGGGTTATCTTGATGAACCGCATGGCTGGACAAGGTGGTGCCGGCGCAGGCGGAATGATGCCCGGATTGATGTCGATCGAAAAGAACAAAGCAAAAGTCTATATGGAAGATAAAGTTAAGACTACCTTCCAGGATGTGGAGGGTGTCGACGAAGCAAAAGAAGAGTTGAAGGAAGTAATTGGTTTTCTCAAGCATCCTGAAAGTTTCACGCGCCTGGGTGGGCATCTGCCTAAAGGCATCCTCCTGGTTGGTCCGCCCGGAACCGGAAAAACACTTTTGGCACGCGCCGTTGCCGGCGAAGCATCGGTTCCTTTCTTTTCCATGAGCGGTTCCGAGTTTGTGGAAATGTTCGTCGGTGTGGGTGCAGCGCGCGTCAGAGACTTATTTGCGCAAGCACAGAAAAATGCTCCCTGTATAGTTTTTATCGACGAGCTGGATGCATTGGGACGAGCACGCGGACTGAACTCAATGATGGGCGGGCACGATGAAAAGGAACAGACACTCAATCAGCTTCTCGTTGAGATGGACGGGTTTGATCCGCGCCAGGGAGTGGTCCTTCTGGCAGCAACAAACAGGCCGGAAATTCTTGATCAGGCACTGCTGAGAGCTGGTCGTTTCGATCGTCACATACTGGTCGATCGTCCCGACAAACTTGGACGCATACAGATACTCAACGTGCACTTCAAAGACAAAAAAATCGATCCATCAATAAAAGTGGAAGAAATAGCCGCAATGACACCAGGCTTCACCGGAGCAGATCTGGCTAATTTGGTCAACGAAGCGGTGATTGTCGCCACTCGATCCGAAGCACAAACTGTAAAAGAAGAAGACTTTACACAAGCGATCGAGAGAATTACCGGCGGTCTGGAAAAGAAGAGTCGCATTTTAAGCGTGAAAGAGCGAAACGTTGTCGCGCACCATGAGATGGGTCATGCCCTTGTGGCAATGGCGCTGCCGGGCACCGACCCGGTGCAAAAAATTTCCATCATTCCCAGAGGAATCGGTGCACTCGGCTACACAATGCAAAGGCCGACCGAAGATCGTTATCTGGTCTCCAAAGAAGATCTTGAAAATAAGCTAGCCGTGCTTCTCGGTGGCAGAGCGGCAGAATTGATCACATTCCAAGAACTGTCTACCGGAGCCTGCGATGATCTGAGCAAAGCGACAGATATAGCTACCAGCATGGTCACTCGTTATGGCATGGTCGAGTCTTTGGGACCCGTTGCTTATGATGTCGAATCCTCAATGTTCCTCGACAACACTCCGTCCAGAACGCACAGAACCAACAATTTGAGCGAAGAAACGCTCAAAGAAATCGATGCGTCAATCAGGCAACTGATACAAAATGCCGAGCAGAAAGCAATTGCCATTCTTTCAAAATATAAGGCGAATCTTTGTCGCGGTGCTGAGATGCTTCTTGAGAAAGAAGCGCTCAATCAAAGAGATCTTGCCTCTATCTTCCCCGGCGAAACAAAGAAAAGTGCGCCTTTAAAACTGGTTTCACCGGATGAATACATGAAAGCCCAATGAATTGACTGTAACTTTTGTAAGGAGAAAATGTAATGGCTACGCAAGTTGCGCAAGAAGAAGCAGAAAAAACAAAGAGCAGAGGCGAGACAAACAAGCCACACGTGATTGTTCATGCTACTCCAGTGCGCTATGAAACAATCTGCCAACGCGCTTACGATCTCTATCTGCAGCGTGGCTGCGTTCACGGCTATCACGTCGAGGATTGGCTTGCAGCGGAGAAAGAATTGGTAGAAGAATTGATCACTTAATAGACGTCAAAATATCATTTTTTAATTGACAGCAAAATAAGGAACAATTGAGATGCTCGAGTGGAATTCTGTAGGCACATTTATCGCCGCGTTTACTTTCTTTTTCTTCTACCATATGCATGGAATTTCACTTGGATATCATCGCCTTTTATCTCATCATTCTTTGCGTATTCCAAAATGGCTTGAATACATAGTTGTCTCCGGTGCGTACCTGGCATTTGAAGGCTCTCCGATTTTTTGGGTGACAACTCATCGACTGCATCACCGATACTCAGATCACAAAGGCGATCCACATTCACCGCATGACGGTTTATGGCATGCATTCATTGCCTGGATGTGGGATCCAAAAGTGCACATCACCGATGAGCAAAGCCGCCTGCTGGCGCCGGATTTATACAGAGATCCTGTCTATCGGCTGCTGCATTGCGGGCACACGGCCTGGCACAGTTATCTGTGCTTGGGTATTGGAATCGCTTTTAGAGTGTCAATTTTCTATGCTTTCGGTCCAATCGTACTGGCGGCCAATTTGTGCGCCACAGCTCTTGCATTCGTCGGACCTCTTTTAGTGAATAGTGTTTGCCACCTGCAAAGGTTCGGTTATGAAACCTACAAATGCGGCGATGACAGTCGAAATGTTCTGCCCATCGCGCTTCTGACGATGGGAGAAGGATGGCATAACAATCACCACGCCTTCCCTCAATCAGTCAGACACGGATTGACTGAACGTGAATTTGACGCGACCTGGGTATCGGTTTGCATTTTGAAGGCTTTGCACCTGGCAGATCACATTCATCTGCCAAAAAATCAGTGCCACGTCGCATTTACGGAGAAAAGCAAGGAAACTGCAAAGAGTAAGTAGAACGACACCACAGAGGTGATACAAAATGTTCATGGCACGCCATCAATTAGCTGTCCTTTTAGTAGTCGCCGTGTGTTCGGCGTTTTTCACAGGAATGTCCGCTCTTGCCGATCAAAAGACAAAGAAAAATGGGATCACCGGAAAAGAGTGCTTCGACCAGTATTGCGCAAGCTGCCACGTTATGGGCGGGAATCTGGCAAAACCTACCAAGCCGATCGCAGGCTCTGCCGAACTGAAGAGCATCGCCACTTTTCAAAAATATCTGGAAAATCCGCCCGGTCACATGCCCTATTTCAAAACCGTGGTAACAGACAAGAAAACTCTGCAGAAACTCTACGACTACTGCCGCAAATTGAAAAAAACACAATCGGCTTGAGGGAAACCGCCTCCAGGTTCTCGGTATAGTCCTTTAGGACTATATAGACTCGACACGGGCATACTTGAGATGGATGAAAGCGCCCTTCTGTCTGGAGAAAATGTTTCTATTCCATGCGGAGACTGCACATGAAAACCTATGATGCCAATGACACACTTCCGGAAGACTATAAAGCGGCGCTGATAGACTTGTTGTCCTTTCAAGCCGATTCAGAGTTCGCGGGTGGACAAAGAGTCTGCGAAAACATGAAGTATGCGCCCAGACCGGAAGAAGCGTATCGATTGGCCAAGAAAGTAATGGAAGAAATGGGCCACGCCTGGTATTGCTGGCAAATACTAGCTCCTTTGGGAATTGATGTAGACGCGCGCGTTCATCATTTGGTATCCAACCCGGATAATCCGAGTCCGAGAGTGGTCCGCATTATCAATGGGTTTCGAAAGGAAAATTGGACACCGTTTTTCAGAGAATGGGCCGATGTGGCAATGTTCTCCACCGTTGTTACACCTGCGGCCGTAGCCTTTCTCGGGCAGTATAAAGAATCAAGTTATTTGCCCTGGAGACGCGTCAGCGAACGCATCTGGCAAGAGGAAAAAGGACATCTTGCCTTTGGCGTGTGGGCCGCCAAAAGAGTAATAGAATTCGAAGGTGACAAAGGTCATGAAAAACTTCAAGCCGCAGTGCCCAAATTCATGTCCATGGGCTTGGGATTTTCAGGCCGTCCGTCCGACGACAGCGAACATTTCGCGCAGTATTTCAGCTTTGGTCTCAAGCTAAAAACCTCACAGCAATTACAAGATGAATATATGGAAATTGTAACGGACAGGCTTAAGCAACTGGGCTTGCAACTTCCTGAATGTGTGGAACCGAATTACGATATGCGCTTCGGTTATGGGGCAGAACAAACAATGTCTGCGCTGTCATAGGACCGTAATGATATGCGTCAACATGTTACGGATCCTGAAAGTTGCATTCAATGCTCCGCCTGTGAAATGGCATGCCGGCAGGCTGCCATTCAAGCGTATGCAGGTAGATTCTGCATCGACGCGAGCCTTTGCAATGAGTGCGGAAAATGCATCGAGGAATGCCCAACCGGGGCAGCTGCCTGCTACATAGAGACAGAAACACCTTTCACCCAGCAAGAGCAAGCACTATGGCAAGCTATTCCACGTGAAAAAGAATCCGATTCGATTTCCGGATTGTTTCCTGACAGCAACGCATAATGCAAAACAAGAATTCGGCCTTGGCTGTTAACGCAGCCCACCGGCAACGCCATCAAACTTGCTTAGATTGTCGTGCGGCAAGAAAAATACGTCGGCACCGTACTTCAGTGCTGCGCTGATTAATTTGTCGGCCGGGCTCAGTTTGTGCGAGTCGCAAACTTCATTTGAGAGATTCGAAAGCTCTTCCAGGTAGAGATTTTCCACACGGCATCTCTGCAGTTGAGTGATCACTTCATCAAAACCGAAAGCCAGCTTTTGGCAGTATTCAAAATTCACGATTGAGGACAACGCCTGCTGAACTTTACCCTTTACCCAGGCGTCTGCCATCTCTGAAGCGGCTCTGCCAATTTCCGCATTGCTGACGTATTCAAAGTCGCCTTCCGCGAATCCGGACATGTATTTTGCCATCTCCGGACATAAAGGAGCAATGAGATCGGAGCCGAACACAATCGCCGGGAAATCAAGGTTTTTAAGCAGTGCCAAAAAAGCATGATGCAGCTTCTGCGTGCTAACTCCCTTTGAAACATCGTTTTTACCATCATCACATTGAGCGGCATTGCTGCCCTCAATACGGTTTTTTAGTAACCGGGAAACGTGATCGACAAGCTGGCACTTCTTCGTCTCCACCATGCTCTCTCCACATGTCTTATAAACGCGCGCGCCTCTGCTGCTCAGTACAATGACATTGAAATAGGGAAACATTCTCCACGAGTACACCACTTCGGCTATAGCGCCGGTCGAATCTATGACAATCCTGTCTTTTGCCGAGTAGTTGAGCGGCACAATGCGAACGAAGTCTTTGCCGATAAATAAAGCCACGCCTTTAGGATGCGCCTGTGAAGACATTTCAGATAACATGAATTCCAACCGCGCAAAAAAAATGTCTCGGTCGACTTTCAAGAGCATTTTAGGCGTCAAGTCGAACGCATGAGCAAGAACGCCTCTCAGCTTGATTTCGTTTTCTCTCAGGTCTTCACCCAGACCGGCAATAACAGAGATGACAGGAAAATCTTGATAGGACACCAGTTCTTCGATAACACTTCTCATACACCCGGTTGCCTCATCACTGTTCTAAAACAAGACATCCATCGAGATGTCGTGCCATGGGACGGATTTGAAATTTGACGAGAACTGTCCAGGGTGGTCTGCATATCTCTGCGAATGTCAGTGCTAAGTCTTTTAATTGCAGTATCTTTACAGGACTTATAGCTCTGCAAATAGGGCAGAACTTCGATAGGCTTGCCGATCAAGATTGAGGCGCACTGCCTTCCCTTCTTTGTCATTCGCCCTGTCGTTTCAGCTTCAAGAAAATCCATTATTCGACAAATTTGAATTGGAGACGAAGGGTGTTTCAATATTCGATGAAGGATCAATAGACGCTCAACTCGGTCCAAGTCTTCGAGAAAATTGCGATAGGTCCGGGCAACTTCCGGCGGCAGGCTTTGCGCCTGAGCAGCAGAATGGTGCTTTACTGTTGCAAGTCCGTTCGCCACACGATTACGCAAGAAGTACATGAGCATTTCTTCCGTTTTGAGGTGTTCAGTCTTGAAGTCAGTATAGTTGGCGATTCGCTCACAGATCAGCCGGGCAGATATTCTTACTTGCTCCACCCGCGACTGCGCGTCACCAAACGAGATCATGTACCTTTTGGCAAAATTTTGGAGCACTTTGTCCACAGCGGCAAAAACGCGAGACTCGATATCGTCGGACTCTTTCTGATCTATATGCAGACGCCGCTCGATTTTACGCAAGAGCTTGGAAACACTTTTCTCCAGGCTGGATTCGAGTCGATAACTCACACCGACAGGAAGCACCCAAATCGACTGTCCCGACGCACTCTTAGCAAGATCTTCTTGAGATTCGAGGAGCAAGTGAATAAAAGAAGCATTCAATTCATGCACCGACTGCTCATCGCCGGTAATCTCAGATTCGGGAAAGACTATTAGCTTGGAATGAGAATGAGCCAGGATTTGGTGCGTAGTATGGATTGACCTGAAATCCGCCACGCCTCTGTTGACAGAGTAGCAGCCAAGTTTTTGAAAAAGCCATCCGAGCATGCCGTTATACCAGTCGAAAACCTCTCTTGCGACCAGGCAGTAGAAGGCTTCTCCCATGTGCTTAGCCAGGGCGACCACAACGAGCGGATCTTGTCTGTCTCCGTGGTTAATGACCACCACAACCGACTTTCCTTTCAAGAATTTCAAAGGTTGCCCTGGACTCTCAAAGAACCTGAAGGTCAAACGCTCAACAACATTTACATAGACGGGCAGCAGCGCTTCGCAAAACCAAATCACCAGTCGATTTGGTTTTGGGGGCTTGAATTCCGAGAGTGCTCGCATCTTGAATCCTGAGTGCATCAAACGCTAAGTGTCTTAGGCAAACGGTGGCGTCCGCAATTCTGTTTCGCTCATAGAGAGCTCTTCTTGGCGCCACCGTGTGCAGTGCTATTCATTTGTATCTTGTGTCTTAAAAGCTTTATTCTTGAATCACCTTTTGCTTTCTGCCTACGCTTAAAGTCTACATTTACTTCCAAAAGCCGACATCATCATAAAGTATGAGTCTTAAGAACCTGACTATTTCACCCGGAAGGGGCTCTATCCGCCGGCTAAAAACCTGTTATAAATGACAAAGCTCATCGAGCTCCAACTGGAGAAGAATATGTCTTGGCGATGGAAATTAAGTGTTTTGCTTGTCTTGATTCTAGGATTCTCCACGCTCATTTTCATGGGGCATGAAACTACAACTCAAGCGCCACCGATCCCGGAAAGAGTTGTGGATGAAAGTGGAAAAATTTTGTTCACAGGGGCCGACATTCTGGCCGGACAGGGTGTGTTTCAAAAATATGGACTAATGGACGTAGGCTCTGTGTTCGGACATGGTGCATATAACGGTCCGGATTTCTCAGCGGAGTATCTGCACCGAGAAGCGCAAGTGTCCCTCGACCGCATGGCCCAGGAAAAATACAATAAGACATACGAACAGCTGAATATTGCTGAGCAAGGTGAACTCAAAAGCAGACTGACTGCCGAAGTCAAGGAAAATCGCTATGACGCCGAAAAGAAGAGTCTTACGCTTACTGAGAATCAAATTGCATCATATTACGAAAACGTCAAGCACTTCAATTCCGAGTTCGGTACCGGCGGCAAACTGCCGCTCCCTGTCGAATACATCAAAGATCCAACTGAAAGGCAGGAGCTGACCCGTTTTTTTGCATGGAGCGCCTGGGCTTGCTCAACCTATCGACCGGGCAAACAATACACATATACAAATAACTGGCCGCCGGAAGAATTGGTTGGCAATGTTCCTCATGTCGAGATTTTTTTCTGGAGCGCGATGAGTTTGATCATGCTTGTCGGCGGGATCGGCTTCACTCAATTTCTCATGAGTGCCTTTCCTGGCTTGGGATGGGCACCTGATGGAGGCGGTCTCAAAGACGACGTGAAAGGCTTCCAACCTTTTCGTTCACAGACGTCTATATATCCATACTTTATTGTCGTTGTGCTTTTGTTTCTCTTTCAAACTGTCTTCGGCGTCGTGACTGCTCACTATGTCGTTGAAGCCGGCGGCTTTTTCGGTTTTGATATTCGCAACATTTTGCCTTATAGCATTACGCGAAGTTGGCACTTGCAACTGTCCATTTTCTGGATCGCTACTGCCTGGTTGGCCGCCGGCATGTTTATGGCGCCAATGCTCTCGAAGCACGAGCCAAAAGGTCAGCACTGGTTAGTCAAAATACTTTTCGTCGCCATTTTAATTGTCGCCGTCGGCAGCGTTACCGGTGAATGGCTTGGCATCAAGGACATGCTCGGCAATCTCTGGTTCTGGTTTGGTCATCAGGGTTGGGAGTATTTAGAGCTGGGGCGAGTCTGGCAAATACTTCTCACCGTCGGCATGGTGCTCTGGGCAATAATTATTTTTCGCAGCATCAAACCACTGCTCAAAGGACAGGATAAAGGCGGCTTGGCATACATGCTGCTTTACGGAGTAATAGCCATTCCGTTATTTTTCAGCTTTGGATTGATGTATCACCCGGGGACTAATTTTGCAGTCGCCGACTTTTGGAGATGGTGGGTAGTGCACCTGTGGGTGGAAGGCATTTTCGAGCTGTATACAACAATCATCGTTGCTTACTTTTTCTGCAGTTTGGGAATGGTTTCTGAGCGTTCTGCGCTATCTGTTATTTATGTGGACATTATTCTCTATCTGGGCAGCGGCATTATCGGAATTGGGCACCACTATTATTGGACGGCACAACCAGCAATTAATATGGCACTTGGTTCGATGTTTTCCGCACTTGAAGTCGTTCCTTTGACATTGCTGACCATGGAAGCCTGGAAGTTCGTCCACCTGGCGCAAATAGAAGGGTCGATCAAAAACTTTTCACATTATTGGGCGATGATGTTCTTGATTGCCGTCGGATTCTGGAATTTCCTGGGAGCCGGGGTTTTCGGATTCCTCATCAACACACCGATCGTAAGCTACTACGAGCACGCTACTTATTTGACATCCAACCACGGCCACGCCGCGTTGATGGGAGTCTACGGCATGCTCTCAGTGGCGGCTGTCCTTTTTTGCACCCGCTATCTGATGAAAAATGATGTCTGGGACAATCGACTATGCGGCATCTCCTTCTGGTGCCTCAATACAGGCCTCCTGCTCATGCTTATTTTGAACATTTTCCCGGCCGGCGTCATTCAAATGATCGCAAGCTATACACATGGCTTTTGGTATGCACGCAGCTACGAATTCATACATTCGAATCAATTTCAGATGTTTACTTGGCTCCGGGTGCTGGGAGATCTCACTTTTGTGGTCGGTGGAATATTGCCCCTCGTTTTCCTGGTCCTGCGAGGCACTATGCATTTGCGTAAGGCAAGTGCACCGGAGGCCCCCCCCGGAAGCCGCCGCATAGGCACGCAAACACTTCCGTCGCGTGCGGACCATAATACTTCTGAGTGATCCCCCTTGAGTGGAAACACCTAAAACGTTGACTATGCCTCACTTTCCGGACGGTTCAAATTGTCCCCCAGTGGATGGATATCGCCAATACACGAATCAAGGATAGTAATGGCATATCCCACTTTGGAGAGCAGGCTATGTTTCCACATCCGAAACATTTAGGAAAATCCGAGGAAGAACTAGAGCATGCGGCACAGCTTGGCTTACGGTATCCGCTGGATGCAGATCAACTGCCCAGACTGTACAATTTGAGATTGGCAAGAGCAAACGACTGCAAGTGCGAACGTTGCGGTGATTTGCTCGAAAATCTGCATACAAAAACAAAATTGCTTGAGATTGCGCACAGTGCCGAGTCGCCAGGATTGGCTTTCTGGACTCAGGTGCCACCAGAAGGTACTCCTGCACATTTTGAAACTGCCTTGGGCAAGAAAATGAAGCTGACCCCAAAAGAACTGACCCGCCACGATGAATTTCTCGATACGCTGGTGGAAGTTGAGCATAATTGGCAGCGTTCTCAAAGCAGCGCCTGTTTAAGTGATGATACGGACAATTTCTGGCTTAATCACTATGCCGAAATGGCGCGCCATATAGAGGAGCTGCGTCGATTTGATGAAGAGTCTCTTGAAAAAATGAGATCGGCAGCACTGAAGAAAATGGAATCTACCGAGCCTTAGACATCATCCTCGAGTGCTCATTAATCAGAAGTACGACGTCTTCATCCTTAAGGATGAGTTGTAATTGCAGTGAGCCCTAAGCATGATGCTCTCAGCCTCTTGAAGAAGCTTAACTAAGATAATGATTTTGCGATGCCACAAAGTCAAACATTCAATAGGATAGCGACATGAAAATACTGTTTGGAGTTGACGGATCAAAATGTTCAGAAGAGGCCATTGCCACGGCACGGACAATAAGATTTCCGGCCGGCACAGAGCTGATGGTCTTGTCCGCCGTTGATTTTCTGGAAGATTTGCCGTCACTGGAAGGTGTCAAACGGAAGGAAATAAACGAAACTGAAAGGCTTGTGCACAATGTGGTTCAGCAACTGCGCGAAACTCATCCAAACGCAATCGTGACAGGCGCTGTCAAAGACGGTTACACCTACGAATCATTACTCGAAACATGTAAAGAATGGAAGCCGGATTTGATGATGCTTGGATCTCACGGAAGAACAGGTCTCAGTTTCTTACTGACTGGCAGCGTTTCTCGTGCAATGCTTCAAGAAGCGCCCTGCGCGGTTAGAGTTGTTCGCCCCCGTAACCAGGAAAACGAAAAATCTCAAACAAACAATGTCATCCTTGCTCTGGATGACGCTGCCTATGCTCAGAACTTTATCGATCATGTTCTTGCGTTTCCCTGGTCTGAATTCACAACTTTCAAGTGCATTCATGTTGTTCGTGAGCTACACAGAGCTTTGCTCGCGGAATCAGAAATTACTCCCGGCGAGGTCCTTTCCCAGCACTATAACGACATGGTCAGCGGCACCGAAGCCTGGCTGGAAGTAGCTGCTCAAAAGCTCAATAACAAATTCGGCAAGCGTGTCGCCCGGGCCGAGGTCTTGGTTGGCGATCCGCGTCAGGCGTTGCTGGAGTTGGCAAAATCCTGGCCTGCCGATCTGATTATTATGGGATCGCATGGTCGACATGGACTTGAAAAAGTAATCTTAGGCAGCGTTTCTGAAACTGTGGCTATGCATGCGCCTTGTTCTGTTGAAATAATTCGAATAAAGGCTATGGCAGCAAAAAAGGTTCACTACATTGTTTAAGAAATTCATTCCAATCATCTCTCTGTCGTTGGCATTGGCAAGCAATCAGTTCGCGTTGAAGCTCTTTGCCAGCGAGACATCCGAAAAGAACCAAACGCCAAACCAAGAAAGCACCAAAAAGAGCAGCATCGCAAAGAAAAAACGAAACGTCAGTAAACGCACTTCTGTTTCGATAGCGCTCGGCAAAAAAATCTATAAACAGTATCAATGCTTTGATTGTCACAGCATTGCCGGAAAAGGCTGCAAGGACGGGATGAAACTTGACGCACTCGGATCGAAGCGAACCAAGACTTTCATTCGCGAACATATAATTGATCCTGACAAGCATTTTGATCAGCATCCTACCGCATTTGGTACCGATCTCAATTTAATGCCGCCGCAAAATTTAGAACCCTACGAAGTCGATTCGCTGGTGGAATATCTTCACTCTTTAAAATAGTGCAGCAAATCGTGAAACGAGCTTGTTATGTACTCTTGAAGAACATAGCAATGCCGAGTGCGAAAATAATGCCACATACTGCTCTTTTAAAGGCTTTCTCGGGAAATTCGCGTAAAAAATGCTGCCCGAGCCATGTGCCCAGCAACACACCAGCCGAAGCAACCAGGATTAGAAGCCATAATTTTGAAAGCTGCATGTACTGATTTGCAAAATAAACAGGCATCCTCGCACAATCTACAAGCAGTGCGATGGCAGTAGCGGTGGCAACGAATTCATTTTTTGACAGGCTAAAACCCATTAGTGCAGCCGATCGGATACCGCCCTGATTGCCGACCAATCCGCCCAATCCTCCTGAGACAAAACCGGCAAACCAGGCGAGTTGTTTCGGATAACGCATCTTGTCAGCAATGCCAAATAATCCGCTAAAACCGGCAAAAGCAAGCACTCCGGCAAAAACCAAGATCAAAGTTCGGTCTTGGATTACCGTGCCAATCACCGCGCCGAGAAGTCCGCCCAAGGCGCTCCAGATACCAAACTTGACAAAGACATCTTTGTTCAAGTCATTACGGATCAGGACAAATCGGTATGCGGTACCTAGCAAATGCGCAATTGAAACCACTGCCACGGACGTCTGCAGATCAATTCGATAAGCAATCAGTGGTGTGAGTAAACTGCCAATACCGAAGCCGGAAAACGAAGCGATTCCGCCTGCGAAAATAGCTACGACCAAAACAGCCACTAAGTCAAAGATCATGCGTGCTTGAGAAACTTGCCATTCAAGAGCCCAATAGGTTGTACCACGCGGATGTCTATTAGGCTGCGTTCTCGCCTGCTGATGCCTTTGTCACTCTTACAGTGCTGGCTTGCGGACCTTTCTCGCCCATCTCTTCGGCAAAGGCTACGGCGCTGCCCACCTCCAGATGTGCAAATTTACCGTCCAGGACGCTGTTGCCATGGAAGTAAATCTCCCGCCCGTCAGGAGTGGTGAGAAAGCCGTAATTTTCCTCCTGGAAGAGTTTTGAGACTTTTGCATGCGGCTGCTCTTCATGCGTTTTGACGTTTCGTCGGCGCTCTCTTGTATAGTCTTCGAGCTGCCGCGAGGCGGCGTTAAAAGCTTGTTTCAGTACCGCATAAAAGTCTTTATTGGCGGGATCCAGCGATGATTCCGTGCTGGCAATGATTTCCTTTTGAGGGACTGTAATATCTATACGTACAACATAAGAGTTGCCTTTGCGGTGGTTGTGATGCGGCATGTCGATCACAACTCGGCAGCTGGTTATGTTGTCCGCGCTCTGTTCTAATTTCTCTACTTTCTTTCTAACAATTTCTTCTATGGCTGGAGAATGTCGCATGTTGCGAAACACCACTTGTAATGGCAATTGCATATTTTTTCATCGCTCCGATTCTTTTATAGTGATTATTGAAATAGGGTGACTCAGTCAAATGCAGGCAGTTCCGGAATTTCCGGGATTCTGGCCAAGTGTTACGCGCCCTCTTTAAACTTAAGCTCTTCCATAAGGACGGTAATTCTCAGGAATTAACGTCCTGCAAAGTGAGCAATCCAAGCACCAATGGGGCTTTCCGCCGTTTCAGCCCGACCGCCAACCTCGGATCCCGAAAAGCCATACCAGGCAGCAGTTTTTAGCCACGTCACCAAGGCAAATCCTAGGATTTACCGTCTCCATGGCGAATGCCCATCTAAATGCACCTCGCAAGCCCGCTTCTTGGCAGCCAGTGGGCGGAGTGGGAATCCTCCCATCGTCTTGCCACAAAATTGCAACGTTCCAAAAATAACGTAGAGGAGCGCAACGAACACAACGTATCGGACACACGGAAAACCCGAGGTTCGAAACGGTAACTTCAAGCGCGCCCGTCCCTCCCTTGTGTATATCTCAAAAGATTCAACACATCACCCGGTAATTCTCACGACCAACAGGACCCCCATCCTGAACCGGGCTCTATCAAGCAAACTTCCAATAGCCTGCCGACGCCTGGCTGAGCTGCTGCTTGAAGAGGGGAGCCCCACTCCACTCAAAGGAAGGAGATTTAAAAGTTATGGCAGAACCAGGATCAGGCATAGGATCTATCGGAGATGGTGGAGCAAGCTTCGCAGCACCTGCTTCAAACTTCGGCACGTTCGAGCCCGTTTTCACCCAATCGTATTCGGGTGGCTCGTCTTTCACTACCAGTGATTTCAGCGCATCCCCAGTCGTCACGGACTCGAGCTCTGTTTCATTCACGCCGGTAGCTGGATATGACCAGCCGGCAGCCGTTGTGGACACGACACCAGCAGTAGTGCAACCGGAAGCCAAGATCAGCACCGCAGATGTCCCGGCTGCCTTTAAATCCAATGACACCACCAAGTATCAAGTCAATGAAGGCTTGCAAGCAGTAGCGTCAGACCGCGCCAAAATCGCGGAAGGCGAATCGCCCAAGATCAATGTTCAACCTAAGAATGACAGCCAGCCCGCCGACATCGTCATCAGGAAAGATGGCACCGTCGACATGGCAAAAGGATTGAATGATGGCGACAAACCGCTCAGCCAGTACAACGTTCAAGTTGAAGACGGTGCCGATGCCAAAGTAACCGAAAAAGTATTAGATGATCTCGGCACCATGATCCACGACAAGTGCCCCAACTGCAATCCACGTATTGAGTCCGGCAAAAACGGCAGCGGCGGAGACATCGTCTCTTCCGAATACCGCGACCTTTTCAATGAGCGTTATCGCCCAGTCGATCCCGAAGATGAAGCGCTTCCCGACGATCCGGAATTGCCGGATGGTGGCGGCGGCGGTGGCGGCGGCGGAGATGGCGGCTGCGGTCCTCAACCCGACGACGAACTCAGCCCTGAAGACGAAGAAATCGACGGCGGCGGAGAAGATGGAGAAGGCGGCGGCGCCTATCCGGAACGCGGATTCCAGGCACTCAAAGATATGTCGACCGCCATGGGCGACATGCACGCCAATCACTATGCAAACTGGATGATGGCTTCAATGCTGCCTCCGGAACTGCTTGCAGAACTCGGCGATCCGCCCTGGACTGGCGAGAAGCTCAAGAAGCTGCAAGAGTACATGAAGTCTCACGGCAAAGACATCAAGAAAAACTTGGGCGACCGCGCGGCAGCTCTCGAAAAACAAGGTGACACTGCAGGTGCAAAAGCACTCACCGACTTCAGCAACAACATGGAGTCCATCTGCAACGATCCCGCAAAACTGGAGCAATTCTCGACAGCATTCGCCAGTTTCGCAGACAAGGCAGCCCACGGCGAAGCCAACACAAGCGATGTCCATGCCATGTTCGGCAACGATGCGGCTCTGGAAGCAGCAGTCAGAAATTCGCAACTGGTTGAAACAGCCAAGAAATATGACACCAGCCAGAGTGGCAATCCCGACCTTGAAAAAGTGAAGAAAGACAACGGCGACAAACTGATTGCAGAACTGCAAAGAAATCCTACGCCGCCCAAGGAAACCGAAATAATCAAATTCGCTGATCTGGTCAACGGAACAGAGGAAGAAAAAGCCAGAGCTAGAGCGCAAGCAGCGCAAGCGAAAAAACAAACATAGGATAGATTTGCCAAACCACCGATTCTGCTCCGAAGGCGGTCCTTCGGAGCGGAAATCGGCGAATCTGAAATCGCCAGCTTACATAATTCAACGCACATCACAAAGTACATAACAAAACATTCGGTAACTCACCCCAAATAGATAGCGGCGCAATCACCCAAAGCCGCAAGAGCAATGACAAGAACCACAGCCGCCAGAACCTCCGATGCTGGAGCCGGCGATCAAAAATCAGAAAAGTATGAATTGCCGGAGAATCTCCGTCCGTCATGGAATATTGATCTTTCCAACCGATCGGAAGTACCGGTCACTCAGGAAAGTACAGAAGTAGTCGGTGCGGGATCCGAGATGGTCGAGCCGCCCGTCGAGATGAAGAAGCGCGACGGTTCGGTCGTGAAGCTGGAAGGTGGTTTCGTCACTGAAATCC
This sequence comes from Cyanobacteria bacterium PR.3.49, assembly GCA_013997645.1. Taxonomy (GTDB): domain Bacteria; phylum Cyanobacteriota; class Vampirovibrionia; order Obscuribacterales; family Obscuribacteraceae; genus QKMZ01. Next base: position 88,682 of record PNKB01000002.1, on the reverse strand, counting down.
ACAAGGGTGAAAATTCACAAGTAATCGAATATCAACGCGACGAGAGCAACAAGGTCAAACTTGACGCCAACGGCAAACCGCTCGTAGAAAAAATCACGACCAAAATGAATGGTCAAGAATCGGTCATCGACTTGAGCGGAAGCACTCAAGACGATGACCTCAAAGAATTGGCATCGCGAATTCAGGTGGTTCAGAAAGGCGACAACATCGGCAATGTGATGATCGCATCCGATGACGGCAAACACATCTCGACGATGCACTCCGACTTCACCAACACGACGCACGAAATTCTGGAAGTCGGCGGCAAAACAGTTTCGCGTATCGAGTCGGCAATCAAATCAGACGGCTCGGTGATTGAATACAAATATGCCGACGAGTCAAAGCCGCTTCGCGCCACGCAAATAGTCGAGCGCTACAACTCTGCCATGGGCGGTCAAATAGTCCAAATTTCCGATCGCATCGGCGACTCGGAAAAATTCGTCACGCACCAGCAAGGCAGCGACAAAACCACCTGGCGCCAGAATGTTCAAATAATGGACGACGGCAATCTCGCCTACAAAGAATTGGTCACCAACTTCATGGTGGGACCAAGCGAATATTCGAGCGCCGACCTTGCCGGTGCTCGCGAAGACTTTATAAAAATCGCCGCGCGCCATGGTGTTTTCAAAGGCAATGAAAATCAAATCAAGTCCTGGATGAACAAATTCGAGGCGCGGCAAGAGCGCTTCCGTGACAAAGGCTGGAAAGCAGCATCAGACGATAACATCGCCGAATGCTACCGTAATCTTTCCAGAGTGTTTACCGACGAGCCGAGAGGAAACGCCAAGCGAGTCACGCACGGCGAGCGCAGATTGGCAGTCGAAACAGAACTAATGGAATTGGGAAATCCAACCAAATACATCAACCAGGGGCCGGTCGGAACCTGCGCCCTCAACTCGGTCGAAGACACGCTCGCTCAGCGCCGCCCGCAAGACTTGACGCGCTGGCTGCGTGAAGCGCTGACGACTGGCTGCGTCACCTCCCGCGGTGTCACGAAGAGCGGGGAGAAACGTGTCGTCCAACTGGGCGCCGACCAGATCAAATATCACCCTACATATCACCGCACATATTCAAACCAGCTCTTTCAGTTCGCAGCAATGGCAACTCTCGGCTATAAAAACAACGGCAGCGGCTATCCAGGCACCACCAACGATCAGATGGAATACGTGCGCATGATGGCGACCGGACAGAAGATGGCCATTCACGACACGTGGACCGGCGGTCGCTATCGCAAAGAAAGCTTAATTCGCCAGCTCAAAAACGGCTCGGTCGGGTACATCATCCCGGGTCATGCCATGGCAATTGACGACTACGATCCCAAGACTGATCGCTTCCTGGTCAACAACTGGTGGGGCGGCTCCGGCGACGGCTGGTACAGCGCCCGCAAGCTTATGCTGGGTTAAATTCTTCCTTTCGGGACCTCTTGTCTACCAGTAAATTTGCTGGCGGGAATTGAACATGGGGGCTGAATGGGCTAAATTTGAGATGGTCCTTTCTAGCGCATTCTTTTCGGTTTCTCCGGTCACATGGCCAAAATTCTCGTAGTTGATGACGATAAATTGCTTGCCGATTTGGTTTCGGACAGCTTGTCGGGCGAATATCACACGCTCGAATGCGCCTACAACGGCGAAGATGCCCGGGAATTGCTGAAAAATTACCATTATGACGTGATCGTTCTCGATTGGGGACTGCCCGGCGTAACCGGAGTCGAGCTTTGCCGGGAGTTTCGCTTCTCTGGCGGAACAACGCCCATTTTGATGCTGACCGGCAAAGACACGATTGACGAGAAGGAAAAGGGTCTCGACAGCGGTGCCGACGATTATTTGACAAAACCGTTTCACCTCAAGGAATTGTCGGCGCGGGTGCGCGCGCTTTTGAGAAGGTCCGGTTCCACAGCACCGAGTAATATCTTGGAAGTGGGCGGATTGAAACTTGATCCGTCCGCGCACAAATTAACGCGCGACGGAAATGAGATTACCTTGCACCCCAAAGAGTTTGCTTTGTTGGAGCATTTGATGCGCCATCCCAATCAAGTTTTCAGTGCCCAAAACTTATTGGATCGCGTTTGGAAATCTGAATCAAACGTCGGTCCAGAAACCGTTCGCACCTGCGTAAAACGCCTGCGTCAAAAAATCGATATCGATGGACAACCTTCGATGCTCGAGAACATTTACGGCGTCGGATACAAACTTGTCGTTGACTAGTTTGCCGAACATAAGTTAGTTAACAGAACGCGAAGTTGTGCTCGACAAAAAGAGAGAGCGCCGCAGCGCTCTCCTTCTCGCATTAACCGATCTAAAAAGTGTTCTAACTGAATTGATTATTGACTAGCTGAAGAGTCCTCCCAAGATTTTCAGCGGTTTCAACACATGATTGATGGGATTGAGCATGTCTATCGCTGGGTTACCAGTGTCAGTCACGCTGGTGATCATTTCCATCGGCTTGAGAGCGTGATTGATGGGATTGAGCATGTCCAAGCCCGGGTTGCCGGTGCTGAATAGGTCGCTTACGTTTCCGCTGCGATTGAAGTTGGCAACGGGATCGAAATTGGTAGCTGGGTTGAAGCTGCTCGGATTGAACATGTTGTAGCCACCATTTCTATTGCTACCGCTGTTGAACATGTCGGCAGGATTGTACATGCCGAAATTGCCGCTCAACATGTTGGCGAGATCGAACGGATTGAATATGTCATCCCTGCGATCTTGATTGTATTGTTGCCAGTTGATTCCTCTATTGCCGTTGAAGTTGCCGAGCAGACGCTCCAGTCCAGCCAGTCCAAATTCGCCGGGATTGAGATTGAAATTGCTGCCTGGTCTCAGCCTGTCCATGAAATTGCTGGGATTGACCATGAGGTTAGTGATGTTGATAGTAATTTCGCGCTCGCAGCAATTCGGTTTGCAAGCGTTGTCGTTTTCTTGATTGTCGTTGGTGTTGTCGTTGGTATCGTTGTTATCGGTGTTGTCGTTGCTGCAATTTTGATCGTTGGTGTTGTCGTTCTGATTATTGTTTGAATTGTCGCTCTGATTGTTGTTATTGTTTGAGTTATCGTTGTTTTGGTTGTTGGAATTGTCGTTGTTCTGATTGCCATTACCGTTGTCGTCGTCGCAATCGCGGTCACGGTCTCTGTCACGGTCGCGATCTCTGTCACGGTCGCGATCTCTGTCGCGGTCGCGATCTCTGTCGCGATCTCTTGGATCCGGTCTGTCATCGTTGCGCGGATCTTGCGGTTTGTCATCGCAAGGCGGTTGCGGCTTGTCGTCGCAAGGCGGTTGCGGTTTGTCGTCACAGGGCGGTTGCGGCTTATCGCAGCCGTTCATCTTGTCGAGACCATCAGAAAGTTGCTTCTGGCTCTTATCCAGATTTTTAAGCGCTTCCTGCATCATTTGTTTAGCTTCTGCAGTGCATCCGCGCTTGAGCAATTCTTGCGCAGCGTCAATCGAGGCGTCTACGCTCTTAGTTGATTGCAAGCCTTCTTTCACACCGGACTCATCGCCCTTTTTGTCGGGATGCAATTTCAAACCATCTTTGTAATCATCAACTCCGCGAGCGAGTTCCTTTTCGGATCTCTTCAGGTCTCTGGATGCGCCTTCTTTGTCACCGCGATCTATTGAGGTGATAGCGTCATTCAAAGCATCTTCCGTACGGTAGAGATGATCCTCGCCTTTCTCGAATTTCTTTGCGGCTTTCTCTTCGCGCTTCGACGGCTCTTCGGTGCCACAATAAATATCTTGACCCAGATTGTCGTTTATATGACTGTTGAAATCGTCATCAGTTTCGCAGCCATGCTCTTGTCTGTTCGGGCGATGTCTGTCGAAATCTCTTCTATTTTCTGGTTTGTAGACATCGTTGCAGAGATTATTCGAATTGTCGGTTTCTTTCGGGCACGCGTTGAAATTTTCCACATGAGTGGTCATGAGGGCATCCTCCTGGGATGGAAGCACACGGCTGCCGACACGAGGGGTGCGTCAGCAACGGGCTATAGAGATCGGTAGTAAGTGTTGAGTGAGGGAATGCTGGTTGCTTAAAGTGCTCCAGCGGGCTTATCTGAGGGCTGGATGGAAGATTAAGGTCCAAAAATGACACTCACGTGACAATCCCCTAAAACCCCACCTGGCAACCCTCTTGAGTCCAGAGGGGTGCGCCGATAGGCTATCCTATATATAGTTAGGTGGCTAAGCTGGGCGGACCGACCATGCAGCCGGGTCTAAAACTTTCTCAAAAGGTATTCTTCCTCGTGGCTGTGCCGGTCTGCGTGCAGCTGACCTTCGTCGCCATGATGGGGCGTCTGCTCGATGAGACTGAGAAAGAGAGGGAAAAAGAGGTCCGCGCGCGCGAAATCATTCACCACGTAAATCAGATACATAGATTGATCATCGGTTACATTGCTGGGGTGACCGCTGAAGGATTGATTGGTGGTGGCAGCCGGATGGAGGCTGTTTATTCTTTGCGTGAAGGATTCGCGCGAGAGGTTCCGCCACTGGAAAAACTATTGGAAAACAACCCTGAGGAAATGAATCACCTCAGACAATTGCAGCGAAAGGCAAATGTCAGCGCCGAGAAGCTAAAGCAGGTCAAACGCATGTTCAAGCATGGCGGAGACCTGGCGATGGCGTCGGAACTCCCGGCGCTAAAACTCATTCTGCGAGATTTGATTACAGAGCTGGAAGCAATTTTGTCGGTGGAGCGCGAAATCGAAAAGACAAGTCCGATGACTCAGGCGGATTTGAGACAACGAATCAAACTCTTGCTTTACTCTTTTGTTGGCGTGACAATCATTGTTTCCTTCCTTCTGGTCATCAAATTCAACAAAGAAGTCACCAGCCGACTTGCCGTTCTGATGGACAATTCTGTCCGGCTGGGGCGCGGGCAGCCGCTCAATCCGCCCCTTTCCGGCAGCGATGAATTGTCGCACCTGGACCGTGTTTTCAAAGAGATGGCCAACGCGCTCAATGCAGCGGCACGGAAAGAACGTGCCTTCGTTGAAAATGCGGCCGATATGATTTTCTCACTCGATAGACACGGCAGTTTCACAAAACTGAGCACTGCAGCCAAGCACATGCTCTACTATGATCCCTCCGAGCTTGTCGGAAAGAATTGCCTGGAGATTGTCATCCAAGAAGATGCTGACGCTACCGTCAAGGCACTTCAGGAGATAAGAGAAGGCAACAAGTCAAATGAGTTCGAGAGTCGGGTTACTCGTGCAGATGGAACAGAAATAAATCTGCTCTGGTCCGTCCAGTGGTCGGAGCCTGACGACCTCTTCTTTTGCGTCGCCCACGATATCACCGAAAGAAAAGCAGCAGAGCAAGTTGTTCGCGAGGCGGAGGCGCGCTTAAGAACGATTTTGGAGAGCTTACCGGTAGGACTGATGATGGTCGATCTCGATGGAAAAGTGGTGCTATCCAATCGAACTTTCGAAGAGGTATTCGGGTATAAACTTCGCGATATCGAAGGCAAAAATGTAGAAACAATACTCACTGACTCGCGCGCGCGCAAGGTCAACATTGCCTACATTACCGAGAATGCACTAGGACGAGCGCATGAGTGTTTGGCAGAGCGAAACGACGGAAGTGAAGTGCCGGTCGAAATCTCATTTAGAGAGATTGAAACGCTTGATGGAAAACGCTTGATCGGGCTGATTTTGGATATCACGGACCGGCATGAAGTCGAAATGATGAAAGCGCAATTCGTGCAAATGGTCAGCCATGATTTGAGAACACCTTTAACTTCAGTACAAAGCTACCTTGACCTTCTGGGCAGAGGCGTCTATGGACAACTGAGCGATTCCGGAACACAAAAGCTTACATTGCTGAACAAGAGCGTAGATAGACTGGTCAACATGATCCGCGACCTTCTCGATATCGAGAGATGGGAGTCCGGACATTTGCGCATAATTGTGGCTGATACCACGCTCAGTGCCATAGTCGAGCCCTCTCTAGAAGCGGTCAACTCGCATAGGGAAGTGAAGAAAATAACCATCAATTCCCCCAAGAAGGATTTGAAAATTCGCGGGGATTCCGAGAGACTGGTGCAGGTAGTGATCAATTTGTTGCATAACGCGATTAAATTCTCCCCGGAGAAAGGCAAAATTCACCTCACCGCCCGCCGTGAAAACGGCTTTGTCGAGATCGACATCAAAGATGAGGGTCCCGGGATTCCCGCCGACCAGCAAAAGGCGATTTTCGAGCGCTTCAAGCAAGTTTCGGAAGAAGACGCTACAGTAAAGAAAGGTACGGGGCTCGGCCTCGCCATCAGCAAAGCCATCGTGGAAGCACATGGCGGCACAATTGGAGTCACGTCAGAAGAAGGCAAGGGCAGCACGTTCTGGTTTAAAATTCCTGCGGAGTCGTAATGCTGAAATCACATGCAAAATCAATAATTTCACTGATAGTTTTGCTCGCTGCAAACACACAAGCCCAGGCATTAGATCCCAACACGACGGCTTCAAGCCATACGCCGCCGGCAAAAGCAATTCAGCTGAATAATCAAGCTGTCTCCGATATCAATAATAAGAAGTTCGGCGATGCGATTCCCAAATTGGAAGAAGCGCTAAAGCTCGATCCTAGCTATAATTTCGCACGCAACAATCTCGGCATCGCGCGCAACAATTTCGCGATAGAGTTGAGCAACAAGAAAGATTTTAAGGGTGCTCTAAAACAGCTGCATCATGCGTCTTTTACTTCGCTTGCCAAAGATCACAAAGAACATAGAGAAAACATCGATCAGATTATCGAAACTCTCGGCATGAACCCAGCCAATGTGAAAGACAGAGAAAAGCTTGGTGACATGGCTTTGCAAGAAGGCGATCTTATTAGCGCCATTGTCGAATACAGAGAAGCATACGACATGAAGCCTGATACCAACTTGAAAGCCAAACTGGATCAAACGGTCGCGCGATTGCAAGTCACCGACAAGTTCATGAGTCGCCACGATTCGCAAAATGGTGTGAAGTAAGACAGGCGGATTTAAGCTTCCTGTTGAAACGGCTTAGCAGGTTGACCGTTTTACTTGCGATACTTCGCAGCTTCGTCTTTCTTGCCCTGTTTGTCCAGGCAGTCCGCCAGGCTGTTAGAAGTTTTATTGACGATGTTTTGAAACTCGTCGGGGTCCATAGGATCTTTGACGCCGGTGTAAAAATCGAGAGCACGTCGAAACTGCGCTTCCGCATCGGGCAACTTATCCTGAAGCATATTGAGGCGCCCATAGGTTTCGCAAACATCAGCCACTAGGGCTTGATACGGCTCATTAAGCTGCTCTGCAAGCTCCATCGACTCGTCCAAAACATAAACGGCGGTCGTCAGATCGCCTTTTGCGATATAAACGTCCGCCATCTTTTTCATGACGCCAACTCTGTGTGCTGTCGACACAAGCACTAGATCGCTGACATCGCTGAGTTTAGCCTGCTCGCCTTTCTCCAACTGTGGTGGCACGTCAAAATCTTCGGCGGTTGGGGTAGCCATCGAGGATGGTGACTCACCGTGAATTAATCCTGCCATTTTAGAGAAGCCAACAAACGGCTTGTTCTCTTGTTTGTCCAGTGCAGACAGAGCCTTTTTAAATAACTCAATGGCCTCGTCGAATTTGCCTTGCTTGGCACAGAGATCCGCCTGGCGCATCGAGCGCTGAGGGCTGAGCATCTCCATTGTCGCTTTCAGAATTTCGTCCAGCCCGGGAATCGCCATTGAAGGGCCGATCTGGAACATTTTGCCGTGCGCAGCTTCAGCCTCTGCATAGCGCCCGGTGCTTTCGTACAGTTGCGAGAGCGCCATCCATCCGGAAGTCTTCAGCGGCTCGCGCATCGCTTCCAGACCTTGAACGTTTCCCAAGGTGTATGTCTCAGCCACTGCCATCGCAAAATTCAAAACCAGTTCGGCTTCTTCGTGAAATTCTTCCTGCAGGCAAGTTTGCCCCATCTCAATAATATTGTGAATCGCATGATAGCCATCCATGCCATCATCCAATCCTTCGGTCATCAAACTGCGCTGCCACTCGGACATCGGCAACTCGATGTGCATGTCTTCTTCAATCAAAAATTGCCGTTCTTTGATACCGCGTTCAACATCTGCGTTGCAAATATCATGCTTCGATAATACATCTGCCATTTCGGTTCGCCAGCCACCGCCCGTGAGGGCACGGTTAACTGCGATATGCAGAAGAACATCCTTCAGAAGTCCTTTATCGAGCGGAAAAATTCCAATTGCATTCTTTCTGAATCTGCGCGCCTCGCGCTTTGGCGGATCAACAAAATTCGATTTGCAAAACTCGCAAGTTTGAGCAGCGGAATCACTTTTCTCGCGACAGAATTTGCACTCTTTTCCGTCGCTTTGTCGCTTCAGACGCGTATTGTACAAATCGTCAAAATATTCTTTGGTAAATTTGAGAACGCGCAGTTTGGGCGTCTGAAGCATAGGCTCAATGTCGATGTCGGCATCCTTTAAACGCAGAAATACCTCGCGCAGGATTGATCTTTCTTGCTCGAGAGGAGGACGTTCTAAGCCGACATTCGACTCGTTGAACTGGCGCTCGGATTCTTCATCGCGATCGTACATCGCCATCGCCTGTAAGCGACCGCGCATGTGCAAACCATCTTGCAATTGCTTCTTATAGTTTGACTGCGGCATCATTTCAATGAGCGCATTCAGTCCCGGCACCCAGCGGCGCGCCGCATCAAATTTGCTTTCGGGTCCAAAATAAGGGTCTGTTTTTTGCTCACCTGTAATCAATTCGTTTCGGCAAAAGCGACAATGACTGGCAGCTTCATTAACGCAGCCGCTGCAGCGTGGGCACCATTTATACTTGCGATCTTCCAACTTCATGCGGGTTACAGGCGCCTTTCTTTCCGGGATTCCTGGCTGAGCCGTGCACATTATCGGCGGCCCGTCCCAAATTAGAACATAAATAATGGGTTTTCGGCTGATTTACGGGCATAAACGCTTGTTGGCAAGGGATAAATCGCCCCAACACTTGTCAACAAGAGCATGTTCGGCGGTCAGACTCTCAAGCAAATTAATTGAGAAAATCGGCAATTTTTCCTCTGGTCTTTCCGACTAGCTTTCGAGAATCGCGATGCTCATATTGATACAGCCGCTTGAAGGTGGCAACATCGCTTGCCGTAAATTTTTCATCGTCAACCATCAAGGTCACTAGTTTCTTGAACTTCCTCAAGGTCGCAACGGATTTTGATGTGAGTGAACAGTCAGAAATCTTCAAAAGCTCGATATTATGTAATGGCAGTAGCTGTGCCAATTTTTCGTCATCAAACGAAGGACAGCATTGAATCGTTAGCTTTCTGATACTTTTTATTTTGCTCAGCGCTTCAATCTGGCGCGACGACAGGTCATGCGTTTTCCCGCCAGGCAGTAAGACCTCCCCCTGATAGCTGAGAGAATTTATTGTGTTGGATTTCGCAAGCTCATCAAAAATTACCTCAGCGTTTGGCATAGGGCCGAAAGAGAGAAGTTTGAGCTGCGGCAATCTCTTGATGTTCAAAAATTCAGAAGAAGGCAGCAGCGTACAGCCAACTTCGAGGCTGACCAGTTTTTTTGCATCATACAAAGGTCTTAGAGTAGTGATTTCAGCTTCTTCAATGCTGATCTCCTCAAGCGTGTCCTTGAGCTTGCCTACACAGGCTATGTTCTCATTTTTAATTTGATACTTGCCAGGGAAATCCACGCGAATCAAATTCATATTAGTAATGCTCTGCAGAGCATCAGAGCTGCCTCCCAGACCTTCATTGAACTTTATGTGAATAGGCGCTCCTGGCGGCAGAGCGAATGGTCCTACTGCCATTCTCTTCGGACGGTTTCCGATGATGATGGAACCATAGTCTCCAGGAAAATAAACAAAATTCTGCCTTTCACCATTTTTGTCTCCAGTCACAATAATCGGTCGTGTTATTTTTTGCGCTCGGTTCGGAAAACCAACTGGAGTGAAGCCTGTTCCTGCAAGCGGATTTTCAACTACCGAACCGACCAACGAAGATATTTTTGGAGTGTTTGATCCTATACTGTCGAATTCGGTCCCGTTTACCGGGGGAAAGCTATCCGTAAGCGAAGCAGACTCTCCTGCCGGTGTGGTTGCTGCTGAATGCGATTGAGTTTTGAGTGCAAAAAAATTGGGATAAACAACCGCTCGATCAACAACAGCCGTCACAACACAGGCGGCCACTCCGGCCACGATCAATTGCATCGGCTTTGTAAGATCGCTGGTTGAGGTGTTTGGCACTCTTTCTTTCACTGCGGAGGTGACTTTGACACCATCATCAGGACGCTGTATAGCTATAAGGTCTTTGACCAGCAAGCCTAAATCCTGATAGCGATCATCAGGATTGGTGGCAAGCATTTTGCTCACAACACTCTCTAGCGCTGCGGGAAATTCTCCTCCAAGCGAAGCTTCTTTCAAACTAGCAGGCTTCTCAGAAAGTCTTCTCAACATGGTCGACATGGCAGTGTCGCCCAGGAATGGTGGCGTCGAAGTCAGGCATTCATAAACGACACATCCGAGCGAATAGATGTCGGAACGTTTATCTACAGCAGTGCCTTTGCACTGCTCCGGACTCATATAGATGGGACTGCCGAACAGTTCTCCCGTCTGCGTTAGAGCGTGCATTTCGCCGGCTTCCGATTGCATCAGTTTTGCAATACCGAAGTCAACGATTTTTACTGTTCCTTCTGCCGGCTCTCGCTCAGGACGCACAAGCATGATGTTGCCGGGCTTAATGTCGCGATGAACAACGCCTTTATCATGCGCATACATTAAGCCAAAGCAAACTTGAATACAAAGTGACACCACATAGTCAACCGGCAGAGACCCTTTATCTTTCAAAACTTCTGCCAGCGTCACACCTTCAATAAGATCCATCACCAGATAGGGTTGCTCATCACCCAACTCTCCGAAATCATGAACTTCAACCAGATTCGGATGCTGGAGCTGAGCGGCCGTACGCGCTTCCTGCCGAAACCTACGCGCGGTAGCTTCATTTCTTTGATGTAAATCGAGAATTTTTAAGGCGAAGTCTTTGCCTAAATATCTTTGCTGTGCGCGATAGACTGCGCCCATGCCACCACGACCGATGAGCGATACGATCTGATATTTATCATCAATAATGGTGCCACTCTGAAGATCGCCTGCATTCAGAGCAGGTGCATCGGAGGCAACAGTTTTATCTTGATCGCTTTGCATACAACCTATTGCCCGGGCTCGCTTTTCACAAATCCTTCCTTTTGCACAATATCAGCAGGGATACCCATGCGCTCATTGCGAGTCAGTGGCGTTTGCACATCCCACTCTTTTACACTCTTCAATCTAGCAACAGAAGAAGGTGTCCATTTTTCTACCGAAATTGCTAAGCTCCTAAGTTTTTTAAATTTTTTAAAAATCTCGATAGATTTTTCTGTGAGCGCGCAATCGCGAATCTGAATTGCTGCCAGATTCGGCAAACTAGTGAGCTTTTGCAAACATGCATCATCAAAATATGCACAATCTATAAGAGCTAAACCAGTTAGTTTAGTCAATTTTGTGAGCGCAGAAAGTTCGCGCTGAATATCATCAGGACTTCGTTTTTCCTTCGTGGTATCTTGCCCCCTATATGCAAGCGTGGTGATTTTGTTCGACTTGCTTAATGCTTCCAATACGAGTTCGGGGTGAAATACCGGCCCAAATGTCAGACACTCAAGTTGTCCAAATGACTTCAGTTTGAATAACTCCTCGGGAGAAACAACGGTGTCCATGACTTCCAATCTCTGCAGGGTGGAGTTTTTGTACAGGGAAGAGAGCGAACTAATGTCGATTCCTCTAAGCCCAACGGCGAACACATCTCTGACCTTCTCCAACAAGGCGATTGAATTCTCGGTTGCAAGTAGACTTTTCTGATAGTCAATCTTGGCAAACTTCAAGTGGATGATATTTTTCAAGGTATTTGGATTAGCTCCTGATGCCTTGTCGAAGAGCAAGATCAATCCTGCATTGGGCTTCATTTCATACCGCCCAAATGCCGGAAGAAGCTTACTTCCTCCATCAAAACAAAATTCGCCAACGTTCTTCGGAAAAACCAAGTACTTCTTTTGTCCTGATTCTGTATCAACCACATCGACATACGGATAATTCTTATCGACTGTCAGGGGCTCAACCCCACTCCACACACCCTGCATTCTTCCGAACGTCTTTCGGCTTTCGCGGTCAAGACTTAAGGCTTCCTCATCCAACGCTTCTTTCTTAGACCGCGAACTCATTAGCTGCTCGTCCTTCAGTTTTGCCTCGAGCGCAGCTTTGGCCTCGCTAACTTTTTTCGCAGTAAATTCCGCCTGCACTTGCTCCGGAAACAGAATAAAAACGTCGAATATAAAAGTGGCTAAAGCACAAACCATTGCAACTCCTACAATGGTCTTAATTTGAGGACGGAGCGATACAGGTTTCTTAGCAGATTCTGCAACTGCAGGTCTGACCTCAATAGCACCACCGGTGGTTTGCAGCGTCATCAAGTCCTGAACTACACCACTGAAATCCTGATAACGATCGTTAGGCTCGGCAGCAAGCATTTTGCGGATGATGTTTTCTAAAGCGGGCGGAAACTCACGACCAAGCGAACCTTCCTTCAGGCTAACCGGCTCTTCCGACAACCTCTTCATCATCGTCGACATTGCCGAGTCGCCGAAAAAAGGAGGGGAGCCTGTTAGGCACTCGAACAGAACGCAGCCAAAAGAATATATATCAGAGCGCTTATCGACGCCGGTGCCTTTGCACTGCTCTGGACTCATGTAAATTGGGCTGCCGAATATTTCACCAGTCTTTGTCAGCGCTTGAATTTCGCCGTCCTCAGATTGAGTCAATTTTGCAATGCCGAAATCGACTACTTTTACAGCCCCCTCTACCGCCGGCTTCTCTGGTTGCAAAAGCATTATGTTGCCGGGCTTAACATCGCGATGAACAACGCCCTTCTTATGAGCATACATAAGTCCGAAACTGACCTGAATCGCTAGTGGTATCACGTGCTCAACCGGCAACGCGCCTTCTCTTTTTAGCGTTTCTGAAAGTGATTCGCCTTCTATGAGGTCCATCACCAAATACGGTTGCGTTTCGTTCAATACGCCAAAATCATGCACTTCGACAAGATTAGGATGCTGCAGCTGAGACGTAGTTCGTGCTTCCTGGTGGAACCTGCGCACAGTCACATCCGAAAGACTGCGCGCATCCAAAACCTTGAGAGCGAATTCTTTGCCTAAAGAAATCTGCTGCACTCTATAAACATGTCCCATGCCACCACTTCCGAGGAGAGCAATCACCTGATATTTTTCGTTGATGATGGTTCCAGGTTCCAACCGGCTCTCCCGCAGTGCGCTTAAATGTCAAACAATTTGTCATAACTCTTAGTTTTGTTTGCCTTCTCTTTCTGCCGCTCCGCTCTAGTAACAGCTTGCATAACCTGAAAAGGTAACTTCGTCATCTTCTGCCGCTGCTCGGGCGTCCAACCAACCATGGTGACTTCCAACAATTTCAACCCTCTAAATTTATTCAGTTCATCCCAAGCATTCGCAGTCACCCCGCAGTCCCTCAGACGCAGTTGCTTCAACTTCTTCAATGGCAGGAGCTTCTTCAAAGATGCATCATTGAAAGAGGGGCACGCATCTATTGTCAAATTGACTAGGTTAGTAAGCTTACTCAAGGCTACAACTTCCTTTTCACTCAACCCTTTGCCGGCGCCTTTTTCTGTAAAGCGCGCCCCCGTATATCGGAGTTCGAAAAGGTTATTGCTCTTAGCCAACTCATTGAAAATTATAGATGGATCATTCACAGGTCCAAACGATAATGTGTTCAGCTTAGAAAGTCGCTTTACTTTTAGTATCTCCGACGGTGGCACATAAGAGCCTCCAATCTCGACCATGGTCAAATTCGGCAAATTGTATATACTAGCCAGGGAAGTAACACCAGTGCCATCGAAATTGACTGCCTTCAAATTCTTGAATTTCGACACTGCACTAACTTGTCTATTCGTCACAGTTTTGTCGTTGTGATATCCCAATGTGGTTATGTTCAAAGAGGTGAGACCATCCAATACTCCTTCCTCAACGCTGGACACGTGATTGAGCCGCAAATCGATTTCCGCATTAGGCGGGATTTCTATTTCCAAGAATGCGTGCAGCCTGGGACCGTCATTGATCGCAATTTTTCCAGTTTGAGTTGGAAAATATATCTTTTGAACTTCTTTGCCGGAGGGCAGCTTTACTAGCTCAACGCGAGGTCGATCTTTTAATGACTCATTGATTTTCTTATTGTCCAGCGCAACCTGCTCACGAGAGCGCTCAGGCTTTGCGCCCATACTATCTGGAGCCCCTGACTCAATACCAGGTGCAAACGGTTTGACTTGTGGTGGATGGCGAGCGCTTTCCCATGCGGGAAAGAGAATAAATCGGTCATAAGTGTTAGTTACAATAATAGATGCGATCGCAACCAACGCCAAAATAAGAGTTTGCTGCGCAAACGAGCTTCCACGAGCATTCATCTCTGGTTTGGCAGCAAAGAGTTCTTTGACTTGCTCGACTGCGGGAAGTCCCGAATTTGTAATAGACTGCTGCAGCCCCACCAGATCCTTTATAACGTCTTTGAAATCCTGATACCGCTCGTTGGGTTCAACCTTTAGCATTTTATGAACAATGCTTTCCAGTTGCGCCGGAAACTCTGCGCCCAGCGACCCCTCCTTCAAACTGACCGGCGCTTCGGACAAGCGCTTCAACATCGTCGCCATAGCGGTTTCGCCAAAGAATGGTGGCGAGCCAGTCAAACATTCAAACATGACACAGCCAAGTGAATAGATGTCGGAGCGACGGTCGACTGCCGTGCCTCTGCATTGCTCAGGACTCATATAGAGCGGACTGCCGAATATCTCACCAGTTTGAGTCAAGGACTGAATTTGCCCGTCTTCAGATTGCGTGAGTTTTGCGATACCGAAATCGACAATTTTGACGGTTCCTTCACTCGGAATGCTATCAGGGTGCAGCAATAAAATATTTGCAGGCTTGATGTCGCGATGCACGACACCCTTATCATGTGCATACAACAAACCAAATCCAACTTGAATAGCCAGTGCCACCACATAGTCAACCGGCAATGTCACCCTGGTCTTAACTAGTTGCGCAAGTGTTTCGCCCTCAACAAGATCCATAACGAGATACGGCTGCTCGTCAGCAATCATTCCGAAATCATGCACTTCCACAAGATTCGGATGCTGCAGTTGCGATGCGGTACGCGCTTCCTGCTGAAACCTGCGAACACTCACATCAGAGCGATTATGCAGGTCGAGAACTTTGAACGCGAACTCTTTGCCGAGGAAAACCTGATGCACACGGTACACTGTACCCATGCCACCACTTCCAATCATCGACACCACTTGATACTTGTCATTAATTAGTGCGCCAGACGACAGCGCGCCGCATTTTACGGAGTTGGCGTTTAAAGAAGCTGTGCTTTCGGATTCGTCTGACATCGACACATTCTAACAAAAAAAAGGGGGTAACAAAAAGAACCGGCTTCCGCATTCCGACAACGGGCTTTGATTTTCAAGGATCGTCAACGTCCTCTACTAAGGGAAAATGGATCCACCCGAAGCCTTCGAAAATTTGGTCTTCAAACCTGTCATATTCTTCGTTGTAATTGTGACTGTGTGGTGAGGGGATACGAAATTCTCTTTTGGAAAAACCTTTGCTCTTCAACGAGTTGCGTGCGGCTTCATGCTCTCCGTAGAAATAGATCAAATTGTGCTGTTCATAAACAAGAGTGACTGTGTCCGGCAATGACATTATCCAAATGGCATGTCGACCATCAAATTCAAAATAGCCTTCGAACTGTTTGAGAAACGAATAGAGTTCATTTCTCGACATGGGCGACTCGATCTGATAACGGCCATCCTCATGCCCAACACGGGAAACAACAAGGACATACAGGATGCCGAAAGGCTCTTTAAGGGGCTCCAAGAGTTCAATCAGCAAATCGATATGGTTTGAACTCGCGCCGATGATCAGTCGATCACCGCCACCGCTGATCGGCTCCAAGTAAAACTCATTTGAATAGGCGTGGGCACCCCAATCTCTATCTCCGGCACCCAGTTTGTACGACTTCTCTTCCAACTTAACCACCAATTTCAAATTTTAGAGCGCACCACTTCCCTCATATACGTCGGAAAAAGCGAAATATGCATTTTGAACATTCCATCATTCAATTGCTCAAACTTCTTGTGTGATGGGTCGGTTTCCAACCTGAATCGCTTGGAGTTATTACCGTGCGGATTACGCAGAGTCACCATGCCGCTGGCACCATCATATCCGGTGATAGTGTAGGCATGAGAGGGCATGACCAGTTTCGGTTTCGGTTCATGATCAGCCGACAAGCAGACGATCGGATATTGCTTGGAAACGGCCTCAGCAATGAAAGCAGCAACCGCAGATTGTGTCGTGTTATGTGCGAGAATTTTTTCCGCTCTGCTTCCAGTGAGAACTGTCATCTCGTCTTCAAAATTGTTGATTGCATTACATTCAGAATATGCGCAATGAATGAGAGTTGCCCAAAGAGCCTTATCTTTCACACCGTACTCTTCCATCTTTGCCGGAGTAATCGTGTGTACTGATGAACTATTGGGAAAGCGCACAATATAAATGTCCTGATGGCTTGGACAAGTGATCATCTCAGCCAGAATTTCTCGCCCTCGGGTCAGCATAGCCATTGCGGCCAACACGCTTTCAAAGCCGGCATCAGGATACTCATCGAATTGCGTGATACCCTCGGCTCCCTCAATTCCAATCATGTCGGAAGAGAAAACAGTGTCCTTAACGACTGCTTTCGATGGTGCATAACTTTTCTTTGATGTATTTGGTGCTGCCTTTGCTGCGGCAATCGATGCGCTCGCTCCAGGTTTAACCGCCGACATAAGTGCTTGTCGACCCTCTTCCGACTCCATCAGTTCATCAACACTTTTGTCCTTTAAATGCTCGGGCAAACCGACTGGACCATCAGGCGGAAACAACTTTTGCACATATGATGATTCGGGGCTGGTAGAAAAATGCCTGCTGACATAGTCGCAGAGTTGCTTGGCGCGAGATAATCGGCCGGCAGCTTTATTAGCGGCTGCAGCATAGTAATACAGCCGGGATGAAGGACTAGAATTGCGAACGAGCGCTTCGAATGCATCCGCAGAAAGAACATACCTTTGCTGAGTGTACAGAGACCAAGCATTGCGAATCGCCGCTTCATCGGCAGGACCGGCTGCTTCTACCGCTGCCACCGTATATAGTGCAACAAACACAGAAACTGCTGCGGAAAACGTGCCTATCGCGCTTGATTTTGCGCTCACCGATCTCGCATTACCAAACAAGCTTTTAGATATTTGCACGAGCCACTTCGTCAAAATACTTCTTAAACAAAGACATGTGTATTTTGAAAACACCATCATCCATCATTTCGAACTTTTCATGCCGGGCGTCATTCTTAAGACTAAAACGGCGAGAGTTGGCACCATGCGGATTGCGAATTTTAATCATTCCGCTGGATGGTTCGAATCCGATAATTGTATAGGCGTGATTAGTCTCTACAATGTACGGTTGGCCTGACGGAATGTAGTTGTGAGTCGCGCAGATAATCGGATTTTGCGACTTAACCGCGCCATCGATGAAAGATGACAATTCTTGTTCGCTGGCATCCTCAGGATCGAGACTTTGTGCTTTTTGCCCGGTCAAGCATGCCAGACCTTCCGACAGCAAATTGCCGTTGTCGTGCGGAAACTTCAGCACTTGCCCGCACTCAATGAGCGTGGCCCACAAAGCTTTGTTGTGAATTCCCTTCTCTTCCAAAAGTTTTTCACTGATATTGTATTCGTTACCGTCGCCCGGAAAGCGCACGACGTAAGTGCCTTCTTTCGGACCATAACGAACCATATCAGCCATCAACTTCTGCCCGCGAGGCAGCGAAGCCAGAGTCGACATCGTGCTTTCAAACCAGCAGTTTGGATAGTACATCTGGTCGATTCCGTTGGCACCCTCCCGGGCAATATCTGCAGGAGTGAAGACGCGCTCGCCTTGTCTTCCACCTTTGCTCTTGCTCACCATAGGCGAGACTTTTGCCGACGCTAATTGTCTTTCAGCCTTTTGCTTAATGTAATTGCGACCTTCCTCAGACTGCAGAAGTTGCTCTGCCGTCAAGCCCTTCAAAGACGCCGGCACCTCATCAGCTTCGCCGCCGCCGCCCTCGCCCGATCCGCTGGAGCTAGCTACCTGAGGAGCGCTGCCTGGATAAAGACGCTGTGCGTATGCCGCTTCCGGTGAAGAAGCAAAAGTCGTAGCGATGTACTGGCAAAGCTGTTTTGCACGTGCGGAGCGATTGCAGGCTCGATTTGCCAGCGCCGCATAATAATAGAGCCGAGCGCTCGGCGTCGAATTCGCGATCAGCTGCTCAAAGGCATCGGATGATTCGCGATATTTTTGCTGGGTATACAGCGCCCAGGCGCTGCGCAAGGCTGTTTCACTGACCGGACCGGCGGCAAATGCAGCTGCAAAAGTTTGGCAAGACAAAATCAAAACCAGGGCAGCCGTTGCCAGCCGCCTGCGAGGAATTACTCTGCGGTTCACTATGTTATCTCCAGTCATTCAAAATTCACCCTGCCAGATGAAGAGCCAGAAAATTCTGTAGTAGCTATCCTAATTATTACCCGCTTTGGTTTGCTGTCTCTACGGTCCCAAATGCCGCCAGCCTCATTTTTTACCTTTCCGTCAGCCGGTACGTCTTGTCCCATTTCTATGTCTGGCAGAGCATTTGCCGAATTGAGCCGGCGATTTTATGTTGCCAAACCGCTTAGAATACATATTAAATTCGCGGCGACGGGCTAGACAAGGGGGCAGGCGTGTCGGATTTCTTAAAACAGCTACAAATGGTCGAAGATGCCGTAAAGAGCGCAACCAAGGGCTTTATTGCCAAATTCGATTCTTTGACCTTCAAAATGACAATCGGCGGGCTGAAAAGCGAAGACCCGACAGCGGTAATGATTGCCATCGAGCAGCTGGCCAAGGAAAAGCGGGACATTAGCATCCCGCCTCTGTACGTCGTTTCCCAGGCGCATCCGCTGCCCAACGTCAGGGCGAAAGCCGATGAGGCGCTCAAGGGGCTGGATGAGGACAATGAAATTCCTGCGCTCACCAAAGGCAAAGATGTGAAAGAAGCCGTCAATGCGCTTGTCGGGCGTTTTGGCAATTTCAAAAAGATGTGATGGAAGTTTGCAGTTTCAAAATGCAGGTCCCGAATTGAACAGGAGCCGGAACGCGCCCGGCTCCTGCTTGTTTTTCTCCTGCAAATGAGCTGCAGCCATTTGTCTACAGCCTCTGCATCCCACCAGATCCCACTATTTGGCGGGGACGGAAACCACGTCTTTGCGACTGGCTGCCCAAACCTCGATTTCATGAGGAGGTGCGGGCGGCGGCACCGCAGCAGAGGCTTCCGCGGGATTTCCTAAACCGCTCAGGGACGGAGGTTGAGGAAAGTTCAACGCTGTCGGCGGGGGAAGCACGGCGATATCAGCACTTGCTCTTACAGGTTTCTGGAAAAGCGAGGTGACATCAACTGTTGCGATAGGCTGATGATCTCTGTCGCTGCGAAGCGAGAGATACAATTTGCTTGCGGCAACAGCTTTTACGAGCTTCTGCGCATCTTCAGGCGTGACGGCCACAGTGACTGAACTCGCTGGAGTCGCCGCTGTTGCGCCGGGTTGACGCTGATATGTTTGACCGACTGCGATAACTTCGATGTCGGAGAGAATCGGCGAAGCCTTTGTTTCGGCGCCGGCGCCAACCATGGCGAGCACGTCAACGTGACTTTCGGGATTCAAGAATCCGGCAACGCCGGTGTTGGTGTCTACAGCAAAAGTGATAGCGCGCATGCCTTGCTTCAAGCGTGATTCAAAACCGAGCGTCATCCCCTGTGGTGCCAGGTCGTGTTGCGAGAGCAACTGACCGGACATGATGCCGAACTTGCTGACGCGGCCGGCAACAAGACTGGCATTCGAAATACTGTCGACCGGAATTTTTCCGACCTCAAGCTCTCTTTCTTCAAGATAGTCCATCGGAATTGCTGTTCCTTCCGGAATATCTCTGACTGCGTAAACAACCTTACCTTTGGCTGCCTGAGCGGCTTTCATTTTATTGAGTTCGTCGTCATAAGCAGCTTCTTTCTTATTCAGGTACGCACTGACCTGAAACGTTATAAGTGACGCCAGGCCCACAATGATCAACAACATCATTGCAGGCGGAATTCTCGAAATCGAGAGAAATAGTGAACGCATAGGATTCATAATCCAACTCCCTCGCGCCATGAGAAAGACCAACAATCCCCATCATTGGGGATGCCGATTCAGTGGGTAATAGGAAAAACCCTAGAGAGGGCTTTCCATGGCGGGGCTGTGAAGACATAAGAATTGGAACATTCTCGCGAATCGCAGGGCAAATTTTGAACTTTTTTCCGCTTGCCATCGTCGTAAATAGAGTGAATTTCACACACGAAGTTCTTCACGCACATAAAATATCTAGACCGATTTACAAACGGTGCATTATGCAGGTAAAACGACCGCTTCCAATTAGCAGAAGCGACATTCGCAACTATTTCGAACCGCGCACGTATGAGCGCGGCGAAGCTTATTTTTTGGACAACCACGTCGAAGCTGACCGCATTGAATTCAAAATGCCGTATTTGCATGGTTATGTTCAGGGTTCGAAGCGAAAGCCCTACAGACCGGATATCACATTTAAAAAACGTAAGGGCGTTTGGACTATCGACATTGCATATTGTAGTTGTCCTGTATTTTTCAATTGCAAGCACTCAGTTGCGTTGCTTCTGACGACTGGGCAAATATATGGGTTTGAAGGCGACACTGAAGCGACGACATATTCTCTCTACAAGGAAGATAAGCTTATTACAGCGAAGACTGCAAAATGGCTGCATTCGTTGGAAATTGCGTTGCAGGACAAAGAGCGCTCACAAAACGAGATAGAAGTTTCGGACGTCATCTACGGCTTGCAATCTTTGGATGTAAGTTGGAAAAACGACTGGCTTACCCCCTCAATTTACTTCTGTAGCAGGGGCAGAAACGGAACGAGATTAAAGCGCGCCACGGCAATTGACATTCTAAAGTTCAACGTCGGTCGCGTATCATCCAAAGATTGCGAAGTCGCGGCTCTCTATGACAGCATTGACAAGCTTTCTCAACATCAAAGCCTCGATGATGTTGGCACGCTGGTCGAACTGTGCTTGTCCAAGATGATTGAAACAGGTCGCTGTTACTTCCACAGCATCCTCCAACCAACTCTCTCACTCGGTCCTCAATTGAACGCCGAACTGACTTGGACTCTGCTGTCCAATGGTAAGCAGATTCCACAGCTTAAGGTCGCATCAGCAGGCGAGATAAAGACCTTCTTGCGCCCCATTCCCTGGTATATTGACCTGAACAATGCCACTTCCGGACCACTCGTGATACCGTTCGCGAAATCTGCGCTGGAAGTTTTCATGTCTGCGCCGGAACTTGAGGACAAAGAGGCAAAGGCTGTTCGCCTCGTTCTTGAGAAAGTGACATCGGGAGAAAAGCTGGCTTTGCCTGTCGATACGGGCGAGCGCAATGTGATCGACAAAGATCCGATTAGAAAGTTGATTCTTCAATCGAAAAACGTAACTTATCACGATGACGAATTGCTCAGACTTGGTTTTGCCTTAGGATCAAAAGCTCCGTTTGTCGCTCTCACTTTTGACTATGGAGTTGGTGGCATCGACTTCACAAGTAACAAAAAAGAAATTACATTCGTTGAAAATGATTCAATCACCACTGTGGTAAGAAATTTAGATTTAGAGAAAGATTCGATCCAGGTGCTTCAGAAAACTGGTCTCGAAATGGCATCCAATTTGATTAAAGCGATTGACAGAATTCCGTTTTGCCCAAAGAGAGAAGCATATGAGAAGACTGCTTCCGCAAGTAATTGGTTCAAATTTCTGCAGGTCGATTTACCATTGCTTCAACAACAAGGGTGGCAAGTCGAAATTGATCCAAGTTTTACTATCCAGTTCGTCGAAGCCGGTGAGGAGTGGTCTTCCACAGTAGAAAAGGAAAGTGATTGGTGGTTTTCGCTGGACATAGGGATCGACGTCAATGGCACTAAAGTATCTTTACTGCCGATTCTTGTCGAGGCATTAAAGAAGGCACCATATATTTACGGACCCGAGGATCTCGATCATTTAAACATCGATGGAAAGTTCTACGCACCACTTAACGATGGAAGCATTGTTATTCTGCCCTTTGAGCGTGTGCGAGATTTACTTAGGGTCATACTCGACATTTTCGACCGTAATGCCGACGCCAATAACATTCGTATCAATCCCTGGCAGGCAGCAGAACTTCAAGGGAAGTGCATCACACTCGAAGCCGAGTCACGGCTGGCTCGCCTAGCGGAGAGAGTAAAGCAGTTCAAAGAAATTACCGCTATTGATGCTCCACCTAACTTTCACGCCACGCTGCGCGAATATCAAAAGGAAGGACTGGGCTGGCTGAACTTCCTGAGAGAGTTTGAAGCGGGAGGAGTGCTTGCAGATGATATGGGATTGGGTAAAACAGTTCAAACGCTCTGTCATCTTTTGATTGAAAAGAACGAAGGAAGACTAAACTACCCAGCACTGATCGTTTGTCCCACCAGCGTACTTCCCAACTGGCTCGCAGAAGCGAAAAAATTTACGCCCGACTTGCGCATACTTGCTTTGCATGGCGCAGAGAGACTAACAAATTTCAAAGAGATATATGAACATGATGTCGTAGTCACAACCTATCCTTTGCTCCATAGGGATAAACATCAATTGTGCAAAAGAGAGTGGCATGTTGTCGTTCTTGACGAAGCGCAATTCATACGCAATCCTGAAACCCTTGCAGCTCAAGCGGCATTCCAACTGAAATCAAATTATCGGATCTGTTTGACTGGTACGCCTGTCGAAAATCACCTGGGCGATTTATGGTCACAATTCCATTTTCTAATTCCCGGTTACCTGAGTGATCAAAAAACTTTCCATACTTACTTTCGCCAGCCCATCGAAAAATACGGTGACACTTATAGACAAAAACTTCTTTCAGTAAAAGTCCGGCCTTTCATGCTAAGACGCACAAAGGGAGAAGTTGCCGCAGAACTGCCAGCGAAGACAATAATGATCGAAAACGTTCAACTCGATGGTGCACAAAGAGATTTGTACGAAACTGTTCGACTGACGATGCATGAAAAAATCAAGGATGAAATTGAGCAAAAAGGTTTTAAACGCAGCCAAATTGTAATTCTCGAAGCTCTTCTCAGGCTGCGGCAAGCGTGCTGTGATCCGCGTTTACTGGGAACTGTCTTTCAACACAAAGCAACGGACAGTGCAAAACTGCATCATCTAATGGAGATGATTTCCCAGCTTGTAGAAGAAAAACGCAAGATGCTTATCTTTTCGCAGTTTACGAGCATGCTCGATCTAATTGCCGATGAGTTGAATAAACGCAAGATCGAATTTGTAGAAATACGTGGAGATACAAAAGACCGCGCCGAGCCTGTGCGCAAGTTTCAAAATGAAGATGTGCCAGTTTTCTTGTTGAGCTTGAAAGCAGGCGGGACAGGATTAAACCTCACCGCCGCTGACACAGTAATTCATTATGACCCATGGTGGAATCCAGCAGTTGAGAACCAGGCAACCGACCGTGCACACAGAATAGGTCAAACAAAACCGGTCTTTGTCTACAAAATGATTGCAACTGGCACGCTCGAAGAAAAGATGCTGCAGTTGCAAGAAAAGAAAAAGGCACTGGCGGACGCAGTTTTCGACCCTGAAAAAGCTGGTTCAATAAAAATTACGGAAGAAGAACTCGATTTCTTGTTCCGCCCTATTGGTGATGAACCTAAAGTCGAAGAAATGACTGGAAAATACAAAACCCGAATAAAAACGTCAGACCCAGGCGCCGATTCTTTGCTGGACATAACGATGCTTGACGAAGCTGAATGCAAACCTATGAGCACAAACATAGACAAGCCGCCGGCGCGTCATAAACCTGCTTCCAAAGACAAGCCCCATACAGCTGATTCAGAAGGCACCCAAAAAGCGGCGAACAAACCAGTAGCAAGGCCAGAAGGTTCGACAAAAGAAATCAAAAGCCGCGATGCTGTAGATCCATTTATTGCTGCACTTCTGAAGCAAGGTTTATCACCCGAGGAAATTGCAAAAGGTCTATTTAGCCGCAAGAAAAATCACTGAGAAACTTTCAGGCGATATCCAACACCAGGTTCAGTTATAAGATACTTCGGCTGAGCTGGATTTTTCTCGAGTTTGCGCCGGAGCTGCGCCATGTATACGCGAAGGTAGTGCGTTTCGCCTGAATACTCAGAACCCCATGCTTCACGCAATAAATGATTGTGCGTGACGACTCGATCTGCATATTTGATCAGAGTGGCCAACAACTTATATTCGATTGGCGTGAGGTGTAATTCTTTGCCAGCTTTTGTGACTTGCCGTTTGACGAAGTCTACCTCCACGTCGCCGAATTTGAAGACTGATTGAGTTTCACCATTCGAGCTGGTCATTGTTCTGCGCAACGCCACACGCGCACGCGCCATCAATTCCGCCACACCAAAAGGTTTCGTCAGATAGTCATCAGCACCTGCATCAAGCGCTTCCACTTTATCCTTCTCTTGCCCTCTGGCAGAAAGCACAATGATCGGAGTCGGTGTCCACTCGCGCAATTGCTTCGTTACTTCCAGCCCGTCCATATCAGGAAGACCAAGATCGAGAATGATGATGTCCGGCTTTTCGGACGCGACTTTCAACATGCCCTCTTGCCCGGAGACAGCCTCGGAAAAGTCATAGCCCTGACTTGTCAGCGTCATTTTGAGAAAGCGTCTGATTGGCGCTTCATCCTCAATAACCAACACGGCGATTTTTGACTTCGACATAATTGCCTCTTACGCTTCTACAGCGCTATCTTCACCCAATGCTTTGTTACCATCAACCGAATGATCGATGGGCAGCGTGAACCAAAAAGTCGCGCCACCGCCTTCACGATCCTTGACTCCTATTTTTCCGCCATGAGCTTCGACAATTCCTTGACAGATTGCCAAGCCCAGACCGGCACCACTGGCAGTGGTAGTACTCTTGCTCTTTGCTCTTACAAACTTTTGAAAAACTTGCTTTTTAAGATCTTCAGGGATACCCGGACCTCTGTCACTCACTTCGATGGTGACTAAATCTTCCGCATCAGAATTGATCGCGCGAAACAAAATCGGCGAATCCGGCGGTGTGTATTTAAAGATATTCTCGACGAGATTGATCAACAATTGCTGAATGAGCACCGCGTCTCCAATCACCATCGGTGTATCATCAGGTATTTCAGTCTCTACGCTGCGCCCGGCAAGTTGGTCGGAAAAATAGGCAATCGCAGAGCCAATAATCTCATCGACCGGTTGTGGTTCTTTATGAATATCGAGAGCGCCGGACTCAACGCGCGTCATGTCCAAAAGATTACCAACAAGTCTATTAAGCCGCCTCGATTCATTAAAAATCTCGGATGCCATTTCCTTGCACTCTTTTAGATTCACGTCGTCACCAGCTTCCATGATTCCGCTGGCTGCACCAGTGATAGTGGCAAGGGGAGTGCGCAAGTCATGAGAAATAGAACTGAGAAGTGAACTTCTCAATTTTTCCGATTTCACCTGCACGCGTGCTTGTTCATTTTCTTCCGATAGCCTGGTCCGCTCACAAGCAAGCGCAAGCTGATTGACAAAAGACTCGAGAGTAGCCAGCTTCTCTCCGTCGCAATGTCCAAGTCCTTCTTCGAATACCACTGCTCCAAGCAATTCTTTGGTGCTCGAGGATCCTCTAATAGGAATTGCCTTTGTCGAACTGGTTATTACCGCTCGACCGTTGCTGCCATCTTCCACGACCTTCGCGATTAAAATTTTCGCTTCCGGTGAAAACGAACCAGCATGCTCCTGCGTGTCACCGTTACCGGTGGCAGGACTACAAAAGAAAACTTCTGCTTTCTTACCCACCAATTGGCATATGTGTTTTCTGCCGATTTCGGAAAGTGCGGTCAAATCAGGTCCGGATGCTAGCTCTCTGCTGAAAGAGTAAAGAAGAGATGTTTGATGCTCTTTCGACATTGCACGCTCAGCCTGATCTCTTGCGGCGGCCGTCAAATTACTGATCACCAGCGCGGTGGTGAGCATAGCCAGAAAAGTCACCACGTATTGCGAATCGGAAACGGCAAATGTCAAAAACGGCTCGATGCAAAAGAAATCAAAAATGCAAACACTGACGACGGATGCAACAACGGCTGGTCCACGACCAAACTTCGTCGACACGATGACGACCGCCAACAGGTAAATCATCACCAGATTTGCAGGCGCAAAATACGGCAGCAATATTCTTGCGATCAGCGTCGCGCCCCCGACAATCATCAGGGCATATACATAACGTATTCTGCTGTGATTTTTCATAAAGGGGCTGGCTCGAAGCCCAAGTGACCCTGCGTACACGGTCTAGCCTACCAGAATTCTCGGCCGGCGAGCCGGATCGCGTTCGACTTGCCGGAGAATTTCCCTCGTAAGAGGCGCTGTTTCACCCTCTCCAAAGAAGACAAATTTGAAAACATATCGAAGCGGGTTGCCCTCAGTCCATCCGAAGTAAGCATGCGGCAAAACCTCGGTTTGATCCCGCAAATGCAGCAGCAGAGCAGCGATTGCATTAGGAATCGCAGGGCTCGTGCATTTCAGGACCTTTACACCGTTAACAACCTCTCCCGTGACCATCAAGCGGTCGCCGACGAAGTCGGAAGAATCGCTGACTTCCACTTCCAGGAAGATAAATTCGGCTTCTTCCTCGGTGAGTTTGTGAATCTTTCGAGTTTCACTCTCTTTCACCGAATAATCATGCCCCTCTGGACGGTGCGCCAGAAGAGTAATGTGTCCGGTATCTTTTACCGTTCTCTCAATAAACTTGCGTGCGGTTTCATCGAGCGTAACTTCTCCAATGCGCAATTCGACCGAGCGAATAGCACGCGAAATAAAAGATGTCACCAAAATCGCCCCGATGAAGAATGATGCGATGTGCAAGCCCTCCGGTCGCTCGAACATGTTCATCACAGATGTGTAAATAAACACCAGAGTGATGATGAAAAACGCGCGCCCTTGCCACTTGCTCTTTTTATACACGCTCAGCAGAACCGCAAGCGCGGCAGAGGTCATCAGCACCAAAACACCTGTGGCATACGCGCCGGCTTGAGCGTCGACATCAGCGCGGAACATGATGGTGACGGCGAAGGCAACGGCAGTGAAAAACATCACCAGCGGTCGCACCGCGCGCGCCCAATCAGGAGCCATGCCGAAACGCGGCAAATAGCGCGGAACCAAATTAAGAAGCCCAGCCATCGCTGACGCGCCCGCGAACCATAATATTAGGATCGAGCTTATGTCATAAACGGATCCGAACGTGTGTCCGAAGTATTCGTGAGCCAGATAGGATATGGCGCGCCCGTTTGCGTCTCCTCCCTCCTGGAAGGCTGCCGGAGGTATAAGCAGTGCCGTGGTTATCGAACTGGCGAGCAAGAAAGTGCTCATAATCAGTGCGGCGGTCAACAACAGTTTGCGCGTGTTTTTCACGCGACCTTCGATCTCGCTGGGGCTGTCCGACTTGACGAGCGGCATCACAGCCACGCCTGTTTCAAAACCTGACATGCCGAGGGCAAGTTTTGGAAACAGAATCAAGCTAATTCCAATCATCGCCCACGGCGAGCCATGTTGGATGTGCATCTTTTGATACCACTGAGAGAAAAGCTCGGGCTGCGAAATCAGATGACGCAGTCCTTCAGCCAGCACAACAGAATTGAGTACCAAATAGAGGACGACAACCAGGACAGAAATACCGATTGCCTCACGAAAGCCGAGCAGGAATATCGCTCCCAAAATGCCTATCAAGATAGTCGTTACGCCCATCTTGTTCAAAAGCCATTCCGGGCAGCCTTTGAGAAGCGGGTTTTCAACGATGTGCGCGGTGGCATCTGCTGCTGAAAGCGTAATAGTAATGATGAAATCTGTGGCAGCAAATCCCAATAAAGTCAAAATGAGCGCCTTGCCGAACCAACCGGGAAGCAGGCGCTCAAGCATGGCGATCGAACCCTGACCGTGCGGGCTCGCCTTGGCGACCATTCTATAAATCGGCAGAGCGCCGCAGAGGGTCACCAGGACCAAGACCAGTGTCGCGATTGGCGAAAGCAGACCGGCTGCCAGGAAAGCAATCCCGGGTTGATATCCGAGCGTCGAGAAGTAATCGACCCCCGTAAGGCACATCACCTTCCACCACTTGTCCTGATGCTGAGCTTCCGGACGGGTATCGCTCATACCCTTGTATAGCCAGCGGCGCAATTTGTTTTTTGCGTTCACGGCGCGGTTTTCTTGCTCGATCAACATGGTAGACATAGGGCTGCCTTGAACGTGCGACTTTTATCAATCGCCGTCAGATTTCCAGGCTTTTATCAAACCGCTAAAACCGTAAAAAACTCATTAGCACTACACGGTTGTGCATAAAGATTCCGTAAAGACTCGGGCTGATTGGGGCTGAAACCAGTCATGCCGTGGAGATGGCTGTGGAAAGCTTTGGTGCGTTTAGCCACTCCTGGCAAAAATAAATACAGCATAAATGAAACGCTAAAAGACACTCAAAGCGCATCAAGAGCGCATATAGAAGCGACTCAAAAGAGCAAAACAGGATTATATTGATAGTAGATCCAAGTTCCGAACTTACGGAAAACCAGGTGGAGGCATGATATGCCGTCAAACGAAAACATCAAGAATATATCGACAAACAATCAAAATCTGGTGATTGTTGCTTGGGCATTAGTCATAGTATTTCTGTGTGGTCTAGGAATAGGTTCGGGAGGCAAATTTCTCTCGAACAGCCAGACCATAGCGACGCATGCCGACACAGTGCATGGACGTTTCGGCTCAGTCGCAAAGACATTGCATTAGACTTTTGTATTAGCTGCTCTGCAACAAGTAGCCGTAACCGCGTACGGTAACAATGTATTTTGGCTTGGTTGGCACGGGCTCCAATTTTTGCCTCAATTGCATGATATAAACGCGCAGATAGGCAAGCGAATCGCCCTGGATTTTCCGATCGCGAATCTCATTGAAAAGACTCTTAAAAGCGATTGCTTTGCCTTGTGAGAGCGCCAGGCACTTCAAAAGACGAAACTCAGTCGGCGTCAGATGCACTTCGCGGCCATCGACAAGCAGGCGATGCCCCTGCAGGTCAATCAAAACATTGTCGAATTTTATTACGGGTTCGCCGCTCACGCTTTCGATAGGCAGCGCTCTTCTCAGCGCCACTTGTGCACGCGCATGCAATTCCTCAGGACTAAAAGGCTTGGTTAAATAATCATCGGCGCCGGACAATAGCAGAGAAATCTTCTCTCTTTGCTCATCGGATGAAGACAGGATTATTATAGGCACAGAGCTCTTCTTACGAATGGTCTCTACAAACTGACCACCATTCATTCCCGGTGTCATCAGATCATAAATGACCAACTCCGGTCGTCTGTCCGTCACTATCTCGACGGCTCTGCCTGCGGAATCAGTTTCCAAAATTCCATATTCCTTTGATGATAAAAAAAGCTTGAGATACTTTCGCATTGGAGCATCTTTCTCAACAATCAAAATCATCGTTTTGCTTTTCATAATGCTGCTGCCTTTGACGACCCTTTGGTCAGTGCAATTTTGAAAATGGCACCACCTTGCGGTCGATCTTCCACCCAGATGCGACCGCCGTGCGCCTGCACTATGCCTTTGCATATTGCCAGTCCAAGCCCGGTTCCCTCAGCTTGAGGGTTATCGCCACGTTGAAATTTCTCAAAAATGCGGCCTTTATCCTTGTCCGACACACCGGGACCAGTATCTGCAACAGAGAGAATCACTTCGTTAGCAGTTTCCTCAGCGCATATCGAAATAACGCTGTCCTTAGGAGTGTGCTTAATTGCATTTTCAAGCAAATTTATGAGTGCCTGCTGAATCAGTGATTCATCCACGTTCACTTCCAGGGTCGGATCGGGCAAATCAACAACGATACGGCCATCCCTCGGCTCCTCATCCAGGGCTGAGATTGCCGCTCCGATAATCTCTTCCACCGGATATTCTTCTTTAGCCAGAGTCAGCTCTGTGGATTCGACTTTTGTCACCGCCAGAAGATTGGAAACTTGCTTGTTTAGACGCATTGCCTGGCTGCAGATCTCGTCAGCCAGAATACGTTTTTGCTCTTCGTTCAGTTTGCTGTCAGGATCAGAAAGACTGCCGGCTGCACCACTTATAGTTGCAAGCGGAGTTTTTAAATCATGAGACACAGAAGAGAGCAACGAGTTCTTCAATTGTTCCGTACGCATCTGCAAGCGAGCCTTTTCGTTTTCCCTGGTCAAGTCGGCACGCTCGCAGGTGATCGCTATCTGGCTTGCAAATGTTTCCAACAAATGCAGCCTTTCTGGTGAAACCACCCGATCGCTCTCCGGCAATCCTACAGCCAGAACACCAATCGTCTTCTTCGCACCCAAGAGCGGCACATAGATTGCAGCGGCTGCCGGCAAGGTATCTGTGCTTGCCCCCGCGGCCTTCTTATTTTTGAACGCCCAAAGTGCCACTCCATGGTCGACATTCCAGAGTGCGTTCTTGCCCAATCCGCGAGCAAAAATATGCAAATCCTGTTTTTCATCGCTGAGATAAAGCGCAGTCTGACCATGGAAAACGTCAGATATGTGACTGAGTCCTTTCTCGACGACTTCCTCCAAATCCATGGACGAGGATAGCTCGCGGCTGATTGTATAAAGCGCATAGGTACGCTGTTCGCGCTCTCTTGCAGCTTCCGCTTGTTGACGTACTCGCGTGGTCAATGTGCTTATGACCAGAGCAACTGTGAGCATCACCGCGAAAGTAATGACATACTGTGTGTCAGAAACAGCAAAAGTCAAATATGGTGGCACGAAGAAAAAGTCGAAGGCAGCGACGCTCAAAATAGATGCTAAAACGGATGGACCGCGTCCATACTGGGTGGCAACGATAACAACGCCGAGCATGTATACCATCACCACATTCGATGACTCGAAATATGGCAGCATTAGCCTGGCGAGCAGAGTGGCCAGCGTCACTACACCCAGTGACTTCATGTAGAAGATAGGCGTAGTGCGCTTCTTCCTTGAAAAATTTACAACAGTATCGTAGGTGTTCTTCTCACCGGTAATTACATAGACATCAATGATGCCGCTGTTGCGAATCAGATCATCCACAACCGAGCCGCGCAAAATTTCCTGCCACCTTGGCTTGGCAGGTTTGCCAATGACGATTTTGGAAACATTATTCTGTCGGGCACATTTAACAATTTCCTCGGATACTGAGCGTCCCATCAGCTCACGCGTCTGAGCACCGAGTTGCTCTGCCAGGCGCATGGTTTGTACAATTCTGCTCTTGTCCTCCTCCGACATATACGCCGAAGCGGGGGTGCGCACATACACTGCCATCCACTTCGCGCGCAGTCCGGACGCCATCCGCCGAGCAGCACGCAAAACAGTCGAAGACAGGGGGCTGGGTCCGATGCAGACGAGAATCTTTTCAGCCGCCGGCCAGGGCTCGCTGATTTGCCTCGACATGCGATACTGCTCCATCTGGGCTTCGACCCGATCTGCTGTAACTCGCAATGCAAGCTCCCTCAATGCTATTAAATTGCCTTTTCTAAAGAAATTATCGAGCGCGTGGTGCACCTTGTCAGGTACATAGACCTTACCTTCTTTAAGCCTCTGAATCAGCTCGTCAGGCGGCAGATCGACAAGTTCTATATCGAGAGCGCGCTCGATTATGGAGTCAGGAACGCGCTCCTGAACTGGGACGCCGGTGATGTGATCGACCACGTCATGCAGGCTCTCGACATGCTGAACATTGAGCGTCGTGAAAACATTGATACCGGAATCCAGCAACTCTTCAATGTCCTGCCACCGCTTTTTGTGACGTGAGCCGGGGACATTGGTATGGGCAAGTTCGTCCACCAGAATGATCTGAGGGTGGCGCTTCAAAGCGAGATCGAGGTCGAACTCGGGCTGCTCCGTATCACGATAGGGCAGCTTTTTAAGTGGCAGCTGCTCGAGCCCTTCTAAAAGCGCGGCCGTTTCCTTGCGACCGTGAGTTTCAACATAACCGACAACCACATCGATGCCGTCGGACTTCAAGCGCCTTGCAGTCTGCAGCATCGCATAAGTCTTGCCGACACCGGCCACGGCACCGAAAAATATTTTCAGTCGACCTTTGGTGAACTCCTGTTCCTCTTCTTTTGCAAGAGCGAGAAAAGCATCCGGAGATCGTTGTTCGGTCGACATCATTTCAGTCCGTCCAGAGCGATGTTCAGTTTCAAAACATTGACGCGAGGTTCACCGAAAAGATGCATTTGCGGTTGTTCGACAAATTGGTCCACCAGCGTTCTTACTTTGGCAGAATCGAGATTTCGCGCCTTTGCAATTCTATCGATCTGAAAAATCGCCGCTTCAGGACTTATATGCGGATCCAATCCACTTGCAGATGCCGTCACCAGATCAACGGGAACTTTCTGTCCTGCCTCGGGCTGCAGATGCTCGATGCGAGCGCCCATTTGTTTGAACAGATCCGCGTTGGTCGGACCTAAATTAGACCCTGCAGATCCGGCCGCATTATAGGCAAAAGGAGCTGTTGAAGACGGTCTGGAAAAGAAGTATTTGGCATCGGAAAACTGCTGTCCGAGCAACTCGGACCCAATCACCTTTCCGTCGGCACTCTTTATCAAACTGCCGTTGGCCTGGTATGCAAATGTCGCTTGCGCGATCATTGTGACCGTAACTGGATAGATGACACCAGTCAAAATTGTGAAAACCATCAGTACAAGGAACGATTGAAGTGTCAGCTTAGTCATGATGCCTCCTAGGTCAAACCGAGTGCTGTCAGAGCAACGTCGATTACCTTGATTCCAATGAAGGGTGTTATCAAACCACCCACTCCATAAATAATCAGGTTATCGCGCAGCAGGACAGCCGCGCCGACAGGTCGATACTTCACTCCGTGCAGCGCCAAGGGGAGCAGCAAAGGAATGATAATTGCATTGAAGATGACCGCGGAAAGAATTGCGCTTTGCGGGCTGCTCAATTGCATCAAATTCAGCCGGTTCAACACAGGATATGTCGTGGCGAACGCGGCAGGAATAATCGCGAAATATTTAGCGACATCATTGGCGATACTGAATGTGGTGAGCGCGCCGCGTGTCATCAGCAATTGTTTGCCGATCTCGACAATTTCAATTAACTTAGTCGGGCTCGAATCGAGATCAACCATGTTGCCCGCTTCCTTGGCTGCTTGCGTGCCGGAGTTCATGGCTACTGCAACATCAGCCTGAGCGAGCGCCGGTGCGTCGTTGGTGCCATCGCCTGTCATTGCCACCAGCCTGCCGCCCAATTGTGTTTCCTTTATCAAAGTCAGTTTTTGCTCGGGCGTAGCTTCAGCCAGGTAGTCGTCGACACCAGCTTCCGCCGCGATTGCAGCGGCAGTTAAGGGATTGTCGCCAGTGATCATCACAGTCTTGATGCCCATGGCTCGAAGCTGCGCAAAGCGTTCTTTGATACCACCTTTGACCACATCTTTCAGTTGTACGACACCAAGAACTCGCTGATTATCCGCCACCACAAGCGGTGTTCCACCTTTGCGCGCAATTTCCTCTACGGTTATTCGAACACTCTCAGGCAAACTGCCGCCGCACTGGGAAACATAAGCTTCTACGGCATCCTTGGCGCCCTTACGAAGATTGCGTCCGTCGAAGTCAACGCCGCTCATCCGCGTTTGCGCGGTGAAAGGAACGAACGTCGCTCCGAGATCGACCAGATTGCGCGCGCGAATTCCGTATTTCTCTTTCGCCAGAACAACAATGCTTCTACCTTCCGGTGTTTCGTCCGCAAGCGAAGCAATTTGCGCTGCATCAGCCAGATCGTTGTCGCTGACACCATCTGCAGGAATAAAGGTGGATGCCTGCCGATTGCCCAAGGTAATAGTGCCGGTTTTATCGAGAAGCAAGACATCGACGTCGCCAGCCGCTTCCACAGCGCGCCCGGACATGGCAATGACATTCGCCTTAATCAATCGGTCCATGCCCGCGATGCCGATAGCGGAAAGCAGACCGCCGATGGTAGTGGGAATGAGGCAAACAAGCAGAGCGATGAGCACAGTCAAACTCACGACTGCGCCCTGTCCTGCTTCCTTCACGCTGAATGCGGAATAAGGATAAAGAGTGGCGGTGACCATGAGAAACACAAGTGTCATGCCCGCAAGCAAAATGCTCAGCGCAATTTCGTTTGGCGTTTTTTGCCTTTTTGCGCCTTCAACCAGCGAGATCATGCGGTCCAGAAAAGTCTCGCCCGGATTAGCGGCGATTCTCACGACAAGCCAATCGGATAGAACTTTCGTTCCGCCTGTTACGGAGCTTCTATCGCCGCCGCTCTCGCGAATTACCGGCGCGCTTTCACCAGTGATTGCACTCTCATCGACTGATGCAATTCCCTCGATGACTTCTCCGTCACAGGGAATCATGTCGCCGGCTTCGACCAGCACCACATCTCCCTTACGAAGTTCTGATGCGGCTACTTGCTTAAACGATGACCCATAGACCGGCTCCTCGAGCTTCTTTGCGACAACTTCCTGCCGCGCTTTCTTCAAAGTTGCAGCTTGTGCCTTTCCGCGACCTTCGGCTATCGACTCAGAGAAGTTCGCGAACAAAACTGTAAACCAGAGCCACAGTGCAACAGCCAGAATAAACCCGGCTTTCTCCTCTGCCGCACCACAAAGTGCCGCTATGTAGAGCACCGTGGTCAGCACGCTGCCGACCTCGACGACAAACATGACTGGGTTCTTGATCTGCACCCTGGGGTCGAGTTTTATAAAAGAGTCGATAATGGCGCGCTGGACAATCGGTGCTGTGAAAAGACTCTTACTCGTTGATTTGCTGCTCATTTTTTAGAATCCAATTTTCTCTATTTTTTGAAGATCATTTGCAGGTGTTCGACAATCGGGCCGAGTGCCAACGCGGGGAAAAATGTGAGGGCACCGAATATGATGACAACGGATATCAAAAGAATTACAAATAGCACCGTATCTGTCGGGAGCGTTCCGGCTCCTTGCGGAACAGTTTTCTTTCCGGCAATCGAGCCTGCAATGGCGAGCACCGGCACGGCCAACCAAAATCGCGCGTAGAACATGGCAATGCCGAGCGCGTAATTATAGAAAGGCGTGTTTGCATTCAGTCCTGCAAAGGCGCTGCCATTGTTATTACCGGCTGAAGAAAATGCGTACAGAATCTCGCTGAATCCATGCGCACCATGGTTGCACAAACTCGACACGCCCGCGTCGAGCGAGACGGCCACGGCCGTTCCGATTAAAACAAGCGCCGGTGGTATCAATATAATGATCGATGCCATCTTCACTTCAAACGACTCGATTTTTTTGCCGAGATATTCCGGCGTTCTGCCGACCATCAAGCCTGCGATAAAGACAGTGATGAGCGCAAAAACAATCATGCCGTACAGTCCGGAGCCGACGCCGCCGAAGATAACTTCGCCGAGCTGCATCATCAGCATCGGCATCATGCCTGCTACCGGCAACAAAGAATCATGCATCGAATTGACTGAGCCGTTCGACGCCACTGTCGTGGCCGTTGCCCACAAAGTCGAGAGAAAAACGCCGAAGCGGACTTCTTTGCCTTCCATGTTTGTGATACTGGCCAGGTTCATAAACTGATGAAACAGCGGATTGCCCGAACCTTCGCTTATAGAACAGATGAGAAGCGCGACCAGGAACACGAAGGACATACTTATAAATATGACCGCGCCCTGGCGAATTGCACCGACCATGCGTCCGAACGTCCAGCAGAGTGCAGCCGGGATGAGCAAAATCGATAACACTTCCAGATAATTGCTGAACGGTGTCGGATTCTCCAGAGGGTGCGATGAATTGACATTGAAAAAACCGCCGCCATTGGTGCCAAGCTGTTTGATAGCAACCTGTGATGCGGCTGGACCCAGTGCAATCATTGGTTTGGAAACCTGCTCGCCTTTTGCATCTTTGATACTTTCTATCGGCGTGTATTCTGAAAAAGGATTGAAAGTCTGCACAACGCCTTGAGAAACCAGCGCCAGAGAAAGCACCAGCGCCAGTGGCAATAGCACATAGCAAATACTGCGCACCAGATCTACCCAAAAGTTACCGATCAAATCGGTCGATTGTCGTGCGAATGCTCGCATGAACGCTGCCAGGACTGCCATACCGGTGGCGGCGGAGACGAAATTCTGCACCGTCAAACCCAACATCTGGGTCAGATACGACATAGTTTGCTCGCCCGAATAACCCTGCCAATTCGTATTGCTGGCAAAGCTTATGGCGGTGTTCAGGGCGCTGTCGGGAGATACCCCCGGCAATGCCTGCGGGTTGAGCGGCAGCATCCCCTGGGTACGCTGCAAGAAATAAACAGCCAGCAAGCCCATGCCGTTGAAGATCATCATTGCCATTGCGTAGCGTTTCCAGTGCATCTCGGCAGCGGCGTCGACACTACAGAGCCGATAGATAAGTTTTTCCATCGGTTGGACTATTGGCGTAAGAAAAGTCTTCTTATTCTCGTAAACGTCCGCCATGTAAATCCCAAGCGGGACAGACAGGAGAGTCAGGGTTACCACATAAAAAACAAGTTGGAAAATGTCGTGCGTGTTCATCAGAGTATTTCAGGAGTGAGTAGACAGACAATCAGGTAAATTGCCAGAGCGGCGGTGACAACAGCGGCGCACGTATAAATGATGGTCAGCATCACATGTTCCTCAAACGTTCCAGACCTTCGGTAAGAAAAAAGGTCGAGACGCACATCCCCAGTATCGCCAGTATTGCCTGCAAGTCCGCCATACTCCTAAATCCTTCTGTCAGTACAGTTTTACTATCTATCTAGATGCGTCGTGACCGAGTAAAGATTTTCCTGCCGGGCATCAAAAAAACATCAGTAAAGAATTTGGACCTTTCACTTATGCGGCGACAAGAAATCTTTATGCGGTCTTGATCACCCAAGCATATATTGGTATCTGGGTAGCTCTACGAGAAACCAAAAATATGGAACCAAATTATCTCGGCGCACTGTTTGCCACTTTCATCTGTATCGCAATGCTCAAGCTCTTTAACGAACTAGCCAACAAATTCGCCGATCGAATCTGTGCTCAAAGAGCAGCAAAAACTCGTCGGTAAGAACAATAAGCAATTACCGACCACTTTTTTAGAACACCACATTCAATCGTGTACTCAATACTATGATTCCAGGCTGCGGTGCCGTACCACCTGGATGCCAGATATATTGAAAATCGGGCGAAATCGAAACGTTTTTATTGAGCTGATAGCGGTAATAAACTTCCAAGGTTTTCTCCGGACGCCTGTAACGTGCACCCGGGCTCATCAAAGCAAGGTTGGCATTGACTCCATCCAAGTCGGTCGGAATATTGCCATTGATGCCCAGGAAAGCCGGTGTCGCCGGTGAGATGACGTTGCCGCGGGAGTAGCCGTAGATTTGTCCGTAGGCGATACCGAGAACGTCGTCCGTCCGTTTAGGATAAAAACTCTTGATTGGCACCTCGGAGCCAAAGCTCCAGGATTGACGCGACGTGAGCAAACCGCCCAGGAAAACTTCGCCGATGTTCCGGTCGTTCATAGCATAACGACCGAAGATACCGATGTTTTTCCAGATACGCTGGTCGAAGTTTGCGTACATACCAACGGGTTTCGGACCATCCTGGGCGGTGCCGCCGGGGACCAGTGACAGAAGACCCGTTCCGGAAAGATCGATTGGAGTCGTGAATGGTGTCTGTGTGCCGCGGCGGAAGTTCCAGTTCCAGAAGCCGGCGCGCAAATTTCCTTCCTTGTTGAAAAAGGTGTGACCGAATTGAGCTTCGTAATTAAACCCATAAGAACCGAAAACGTCTCTGTTGGAAATAGTCGCTATACCGCTTGTGGCGCGGACGAAAGCTTTACCGCGCAAAATCGGTCTCTCCACGGAGGCGACGAAAGCCGGACCGTTAAAGTTCGGACGCCACGAGATGCTGTTGACGAACTGCGTACTGAGAAATTGCAGTGATTCGTTGTTGGCGAAGTTATTGTTGTCGAACATGGCGCCCAGGTAGATCAATCCTGCCTTGTAATTGCCTTTCAGTTTGTTGGTCAGGCGAACGTCTTGCGAATAATAAGCCTGCTCCAAACTGACTGTCGGACGAAGCGAGTTGCTGTTGTTGTTGTTGATGAACAGCGATGAAGTCTGAACCTCGTTAGGTCCGGAGTTGAAAGGTGATGCGTTGGCGTCGACCACATCATTGAACGGACTGAGCAAGTATTTGTTGCGCGGGAAGAAACGCCCGGCAGCAGCGGTGAGTCGAGCAAACAAATAGCCGTCACCCAAGCGATCCTCGGCCTTCGCCTCGTGCACCCGCGCCAGGAAGTTGATGCGAGCTCTTAAGTTCGCGGTCATCGAATCGCGGTCGCCACGACCCATATCGGACTGCGGTACAAAGGTGAAGTCGCCGTTGATTTTGAGCTTCTCCAACGCCTGCAATCTCGACTGCGCATCAGCCATCTTCTTCGACATGGCTTCGCTCTCGGCCAGTGGTGCTTTGAACGCCCGCAATGCCATCGTGCCCTTGACCTGCCAGAGCGCATCCTCGAACTCGTCAGTGAGCATGCCGATGTCGTTCAAATCCTGGCGCGACAACTGGTCGGCAGGAACATTCGCCAGTTGAGGCATCATTTTGAGGAAATATTGCCCGAGCTGAGCACGGGTGATATCTGTTGGTGCCGGAGGTTGTATTCCGTGCCGCCTGGCAATGTGCGTCAGATAGCGGCCAAGCATCTCTGCGCTTTTTACGGTCACAGGCGACAGGTCTGCCGGAGGAGCGTTTTCCTGAATTGCTTGTGTTGAGTTTGACGCCGCTGGAGCCGGCTGTGAAGCGGGCGGCAAGGTCGAGCCGGCGGGTGGCGCCGCAGACGCAGACGGCGAAGCCGAAGGC
Organism: Cyanobacteria bacterium PR.3.49; assembly: GCA_013997645.1. GTDB lineage: Bacteria > Cyanobacteriota > Vampirovibrionia > Obscuribacterales > Obscuribacteraceae > QKMZ01. The sequence continues at coordinate 49,504 of PNKB01000002.1, read as the reverse complement.
GGGGATGCAACATTGGAATTTCCCGCAGGCGCTGAATTCGGATCTATTCCTCTAAGTTGAACGTCCGACCCGCCATCATTTTGAGCCATTGTCGGAGTTTGCGGCGGGGCCAGTTCCGTAAGTGGAGAAACTTGCTGCGGCGAAGATATCTGCTCTGCCGAGGAAACCGTCGGTCCTTGAGATGTTGCTGCAGCCGGCAGCGCCTCTGCTAAGCGTGGCTTTTCCTCCACCTTAAGTGTTTGCGACACTTTAGATCTCGTTCCCAGCATGCCGAGCCGGGGCTCTTGTGGAAATGACTTTCGCATCTCGACAAATGGATCGGAGCTGGTGCTGGCAACCGGCCGGCTATTTCTTTCTTGCACGGGTTGCACGACGCTGTTTCCGCTTGGCTCCGCGGCTTTTGGATTCTGTCGCCCCAAAGTGAATTTGAAAGGGAATTGCGCCAGAGCCGGAGGACTCAAGGCAAGGGACAATGACGACACTAACAGGGCGCTACACGTGCGGAAGCGCAGGCTGCGATTCATTCGACATTACCTATTCGGGGCGGGGGTTACTCGGACGGCTCAGTCTATGCGGCGAGCCATCAATAACACCTCAATCGCCAAGACCGGGAGATCAAAAAAACATCAAAAATTGGTTTCAGCCCTTCACAGAGCGAGGCGGACCCTCTAACCTGATGCGGAAGTCAATCGATGATTGTTCGCAATCAAGCAAAAGAATCAGCCAATCGCACTGGATATCGCATACAAATGAATAAGAAACTCGCCGTCGTCGCACCGATGCTCTTGCTGCTGTTGTCAATCGCCCCGACACAGCCATCCCTGGCAGACACTCCGCCCTCGGCATCGTCAAGTGCCGGCACCAAAATCGACAAGGCGACCTTAAACAAGTTCGCGACCAACTTGCACCAAATTCACGCCACTGTCGCAAAGATAAAGCGCGCATCTCAAGAATTGAACAACGAGTTCAATCGCACTTCGCTGCAGATTGTCACTTTCGACGAATACATCAATAAATATATTGACGGCAAGCCGGTTCCCTACGACGAACAGCTCTATCCTTACGGATTTCAAAATATTGGAAACACATCCACCACTGCTGGTGCGCCGCTTCCTCCTCGGAAAAGCTACATTGAGCATTCTGCAGAGCAGATGAACAGCCTTTGCGATCTGTTGCAGCAGGAAATTGACAACATATCTGCACTTATCGACAGTTCCGGCGGCGACTCTTCGCTTTCAAAAATGAAGGACAGCCTCGCAAAAGCCAAGTCAGCACTTAGCGATCGCATCAAAGAAATGACAGCCCTGAGCCAGAAGGAGCCTTACGACAAGGACGCCATAGGCAATGCCGCAACTGTGCTCACCACCGAACTTACCGAGTTGGACACCACCTGCAAGCTCGTCTTCAAAATGGCGATGGCCTCGAACCATAGATAGGCAAATTTATAAAATTTTGACGCGCACACCTGAATACATTTATCCAGCATTTATTTTTGTCTGGGAGCATATTCTGGGAGCATATTCTGGGAGCATATAAAGATGGGAAATCCGCAGGTGATTTGTGACGACTGCAACCGCGCAAAATCCTCGCTTTAAAAGCTGGCTTCTCGGGAAAGGCGGCGAAACGGACAAAAAAGGGAAGCAGCAAGGCCACTGGCTCAACGTCATGTGCCTTACCGGCGTCGACTACTTTTCTTCGCTCGGATTCGCACCAGCCATGGCGGCACTAGCCGCAGGCATTCTCTCGCCTCTCGCCACATTGCTGCTGGTTTTTCTAAATCTTTTCGGCGCATTTCCGATGTACGCAAAAGTCGCTGAAATGAGCCCGCACGGGCAGGGGAGTATTTCTCTCTTACAGGACTATTTGCCGAGCTGGTGGGGCAAACTTCTGATCATCGCTTTGCTGGGGTTTGCCGCGACCGGTTTCATCATGACCATCACACTCTGCTCTTCAGACGCGGCAAAGCACCTGGTTGAAAATCCACTCGCACCCGCATGGTTGAAAAACCAACTGGGGCTCACACTCTTTCTTGTCATTCTTCTGGGTGCAATGTTCTTGAAGGGCATTGGCGATGTAATTGGCCTGGCAGTCTGTCTGGTTTGGAGTTATCTTGGATTGACAGCGATCGTGATTGCTTATTGCGCTTCGATCATCATCGGCTCTCCGGACAAAATCACTGAGTGGCAAACTGCACTGTTCACGACCTATCCAAGTTGGTGGCAGATGGCGGGTGTGGCTGTTTTGGCATTTCCGAAACTCGCGCTGGGCATGTCCGGATTCGAAACAGGCGTTGCTGTCATGCCGCATGTGCGCGGATATCCAACTGACACCGAAGCAAAACCAGAAGGACGAATCAAGCATACGAAAAATTTGTTGCTCACTGCTGCACTGATCATGAGCATGTTCTTGCTGGCAAGCTCGGTGGTGACAACACTTTTAATACCTCAGGCGGAATTTGCCGAGAATGGACTAGCCAACGGAAGGGCGCTCGCTTACCTGGCGCACACATATCTGGGCGAAACTTTTGCCACTGTATATGACATCAGCACAATTATGATCCTCTGGTTTGCCGGATCGTCTGCAATGGCAGGATTGCTAAATTTGATCCCCCACTATCTACCCAAATATGGCATGGCACCAAACTGGGTCAGTTCTCTGCGTCCGCTTGTTCTTCTGCTGACGGCGATTTGCACAGCTGTCGTGATGCACTTCAAAGCCGACGTAGATGCACAAGCAGGTGCATTCGCGACCGGATTGCTTGTTCTCATGACCTCGGCTGCGCTGGCCGCGACACTTGCAGTATGGAAGAAAAATAAATGGCAGCGGTGGCTTTTCAGCTGCATTTTCCTCGTCTTTATGTACACCACCGGCAACAATGTCGTGAGCAGACCTGACGGCATAAAAATTGCTGGAGTCTTCATTCTCTGTATCGTTGTCACATCGTTTCTATCCCGCTGCGTTCGTTCAACAGAATTGCGCATCAAACAAGTAGTTATTGATGCTACCGCGCAGCGGTTCTTGCAAGAATGCACAAGAGAACACCTTGGCGAAATTCGTTTTCTTGCGCACAGACCAGACGGCAGTTCATACGCGGAAAAAATATCTGAAGCACGTTATGCGCATAGCATTCAAAAGGCCGAAGGCAATTTTATTTTCTTAGAAGTGTCACCTAGTGATCCGTCCAACTTCGTCGAAAACACTCTGACAGTGCGCGGAGTAGAGAAGGACGGTTACAAAGTTTGGCAATGCAACAGTCTCAGTGTTCCCAACGCAATAGCTGCCATACTTTTAAAAGTTAGGGATGAAACGCACAAAATACCGCACGCATATTTCGGTTGGACGGAAGGAAATCCAATCAGCTACGTTTTCAAATACATTCTTTTTGGTGAAGGTGAAACGGCACCACTGACACGAGAAATTTTGCGATCAAACGAGCACAATGTAAAAACGCGCCCGCGTATTCACGTGAGTTAAATTAAAACAGACGCAAGCGCAGCGCGGATACAACACGAATCATAATTCAATGAACATCCATCGACTCTAAAAACTTATATGCGTCTTTGGAATTTACGAAAGCCGGTTCGCCCGCAACAACTGCATGATAGTAGTTGTTGTATCCCATGAACACTCGTCCGCGCACAAGTCGTCCATGGCTGGCAGTGCCTTCATATTCACGCCCGGGCAAATTGCCCTGGACTTTGATCGGGCAACGAAACTTGATTTTGAAATCAGCGCGTTTAGCCGCCGCATCGACGCAGCCATCCAAGCCTTTGTTCACATCAAAGTAATAAATCATCTTGGCGCCGAACGCTGGAGTAAAAGCGTTGGCTTGCGCTTGTTTCTTCTTCAATAACTCATCGATCGGCAAATGCGCATAACCGACAACCATCTCATTCTTGCCATGGCGCGATCCGACCACATTTACATTGATGTCAAAGCCTTCAACTCGCTCACTAAATTTCGCTTTCAAAATATCTTTGGGCAGGAAGCAGTGCAAACCGAATTCATTAGATAGAACTGGCAACAGCGACTGCGAACCACTCGACTCGGTCGCCGCTGGTTTGCCCTGCAAGAAAGAAAAGAATTTGGTGAAAACGTTGCCGGCGTCACCCAAGTCAATTGTTGGACCGGAAAGCAAAAACGCCGCGCCCGGGCTTTCTTTGATTGCATCAAGATTGGTCGCGCCTGCAGCGGTCCAATTTAATTTTGTAGAACTTGCGGATTGATTTACCGCAGCTTTGCCCTTACCTTTCTTTGTGGCGCGCGCAGGAGCGACGGGCTTCGAAACTGAACGTTGGACTCGAACAGGATGAGGATGCACGTGCGAGCTTTTATGGGCGGCGGGGGCAGGCCTGCTCGCTGGGGCTCCAAACAGGGACTGCCCGCTGGCAGCACCACTAAAGTTATCTGCGAAAGCCGCCTGGGCGAAAATTCCCGAAAGTACAAGTGCGGACAGACAAAGCCGCTGTTTCCTCAATCCAAACTCCATGAACACCTCAAGGCCGGGAGGTTCAGGGTTGCCGGGATACCAAGTCTTTAATACCCGCGGATATGCAAGTGAACCACCGGGACAACTATTGACAGCCGTCTGTTTTCCTGGAATTCGAATTGTGATTTCACTTGATCTGTAATACATCGTGTAATACATTCGTATTACGCAGAGTACAGGAACGTTAGCTGGATATGAAGAGTAAAGAACTTAAGAGTGGCAGAGAAGCGGCAAGAAAAGAACTCATCAAAAGTGAGGTAATGACTTTTCGGCTGCCTTCCGATGAGCTTGAAAAACTTTATGATCTAGCTGATGAAATGAACGTTCGTGTCACGGTAATGATTCGAGACTGGATTTTGGAACGTCTGAACACGGAAAAAACGAAGCCAAACAAAAGGAATGTCCCTCCCGATTTGGAGCTAAGCGAGGTAAAGAGGCGCCTGGCTATTATTGAAGAGGTGCTCTTTATTCCTAAGCGCAAGTCAACACAAGGTGTTAGAGAGTCAAAGTCTGGATATGCCGCATCCATCAGAGCTAAAAACAAAGCGAAAAAAACGAAGTAATCTTTACTTTCTTCGTTGCGCGACCGCCGCTTTAGCCGGACCGATTTCCAACGTATTTATGAACGCTTCATTGACTTTATATTCGTCAGCGAACTCGGCGTCGATCTTTGCAAGGTAGTGCGAAAGGAATTCGTAACCCATCCAAACAAGATCACCAACAACACGTGGGTCTGCGTTAGTGCTGTGTTCCTTCAAAGTACACATCTGGTGCAGCAATTCTTCCAGCTTAGTAAAGGCGAGCACAGCAGGAGCGTTTTCTCCGTAGATTTCTTCCAACTCCTTGATGCGTTCTTGATCGTTTACGTAGTCCAATTGATTGCCCCCCATTTGTCTAATTACTAAAGTCCGAAAAGTGATCTAAGCCAACTGCTTTGCTCCAGTTTTTCTTCCAAAATTCTGTTCTTTTGCGCGATCTCCGCTTCCAAGAATCCAATGCGCTGATTAGCTGCATCAAGCCGTGTTTGTGATTCGGCAAGCAGCTTTTGCTGCAGTTCAATCTGCGCTTTCAGCTCAACAAGCTCTTGATTCGCTTCGGTGACTGTTGAAAGATTCATGTCGACTGCCCCAGCCTTGACGTTCAAATTCATCGAATGCGTGCCGGTGAAAGAGCCGGCAGAAGCGCAAGTGGCAGTCGCGCCGCCCTCTTCAAACATCTGCTTCAACTGCTGTGCCACCAGGTCGGAAACCACACCTTGTTCGGTGGTAATCTCACGCACATCCTGGGCATAGACCTGGCTTGCAACTTCGTCATCATCCGAATATGAGATCGGCACATTACTTGCGGAAGCCACAGCCAAGTCTTTGTCGGACGGAATCTCTGAGAGTTCATTTTCCGAGGAAATCACCGCAAGATTGTTGGATGACGAAGTCATAGTCACTTCTACGAGTTTTATAACCGGCAATTCCTCTGACGTGTCGGTATCCTTTTCGGATAAATCAGTTGCTTCACCTGACATGTCAGTTGCTAATGTGTCCGACGATGACGTCATCATAATTTCTGCCGAGGTAGTCGCCTCCGCCCACAAGTTCAATGCATCGGCAGCGTCGCTCTCTTCATCGACAAAGAATGGTTCGTTAACCAGATCCGAGCACATATCGGCGATATCAGAATTCTGTGCGTTTTCTTTCGCATCGGATTCAGCAACAGGTGTCGCACTAGGGGTAGTGGCAAACTCCATGCAGGAAATTTCGCCAGGATTTTTGGCAGGTAAATGATCCGCCGGTGAAGATGCAGAAATCTCTGCCTTCGGCGGTCCTAATTTCTTTTGCTGTTTATCCTTCTTCTTGGCCACAAGCCTACATCTTCTCGTACCAGACGGGTCCCTCGTTAATGACTGCCTTCTTCGGCTCGCCGCCCTCTTCTGCCCCTGTTGCAGCGGCACCAGAAGCAACAGCAGCACCAGAGGCGGCTCCAGCGGCAGCATCGGCGGCTGCACCACTTGCGGTATCATCAGCGATTGATACGGAGGCGACTTCCAAATCGCCGCCTTCTTCGGGCGGCATCAAATCGATTAATCTGATGTACAGGTGCGACATCGTCTGACATTGCACATCCGTCCATTCGTGCTTTCGAAATTCATCAAGAATACGAAAAACATCCTTTCGCGTTTGAGCTTGTTTCACACGCGCGAGCCAGATGTTCAGATCGCTGTTTTTGTCATCACTCATGCTTGTATTCCAGTTCGGTTTCCAATGTTTTTCAACCGCGCAAATTGCCAACCCACTGAATGGGTTTTCGCCAACTTATATATCAGTATAGAACGCCCTCGGCACCTGAAAAGAAAATGGGGAATTCAACAGTTCTAAAGATATACCCAAACGAAAGGACCGGAGCGAACCCCGGTCCTAACAATGTTTTCTAGCGAAGCCGCTAAATCACTAGTCTTCCAACTTGCCTACAGAGAAGGAATCCGGATGGAAGGGCTCGTTGAAGCCATGAACAAATGCATTCTTGCTGCCGTAGAACATGCCGGTTGCGCCGCCATATACCAGAGCTGCAGGAACGGTCACTACGCTAACGAGAGCGCAGGAAGGTCCGAAATCTTTGCCGCCGACTTTCTCAGCCAGACCGCCGGTCATGTCTTTGTAAGACTTGACGACTTGACGGGTCACAGCTACCGGGCAGCCCAGCACCATGCCTGCACCCAAGCCACCCATACGGGTAACGATGAGCGAGCCATCAACTACTTTTTCTACGCCATCATCAGATGCAAGCGCCGGTGTAACGAGACCAGCAGCCATGATTGCTGAGAGCGCAAAGGCTTTCAAATTCTTCACGGTTAATCCTCCAATCAGATTCCCTGTCACTTTTGCCCCGGTATATCTCTTGAATTCTTCCACACTCTGTATGGAATGAAACTAGTAAGTCTCTAAGCCGTTACATACGCTTGGAATTGAGATTCGTCAGTGTGAACCTTCGAAAGTCACTTTGCATCGAACGGATACACGGGCTACAGGACGGATACTATCAGATTTTGCCGGTTAAGCACCTTGAGGATTTTTACACAGGCAAAAGGCTACGACCCGATGTTCTGCCCAAAATCTGTCGCTTCCATCCTCCCCGGTGGACTCGCAAGAGGCGCCCAGAAAGCCTGTATGCCCGCCCCATTGGGTGGTAAGGAGCGTTACATATTTGGTTTTCAGTTTGTCCGAAAGAAACGAATCGAAAGGAACGATGGGATCGTCTTCTGAAGCGATGATGAGCGTCGGAATGCGGATGTTTTCGATGAAATTGATGGAACTGGCGCATTTGTAGTAGTTGTCAGCGTTGCCGTAGCCGCCGTCCGGCGCCGTGAATTTGTCGTCAAAATCTTTGATAGTTTTTACCAATTTGAGCATTCGGGCGTCATATTTCTCAGGAAATAGAACGCTCTTCTGACGGATTTTGGCAGTCAGACCGCGCAGGAAGTGCATTTCATATATCTTGTTGATACCTTTGCCGAGCGACACCACACTGGCGCTCAGGTCGATCGAGGGCGAAACGGTGCATACGCCGGCAAGAAGCCCAATGGCGTCGTCGCCCAGTTCGCCTGCCGCTTTGAGCGCAAGGTTGCCGCCCAGCGAGAATCCAGCCACAAAGATTTCCTTCATGCCAAAAGTCTTCTGCAAATGGCGCGCGACAGTGATTACATCCGCGCTCATGCCGCCGTTGTAGAGTGTGTTGCTTAGATGCAGAGTGCCACCACAATTACGCATATTCATGCGCACGACGTTCATTTTCTGCGTCAGGGCCTTGCGGCAAAGACCACGCACCTGAGCCGATTCGCTCGAGCCTTCCAGCCCGTGAATAATCAAAAGCGTGGGCTGCTCCCCGTGATTCGGCTGCAGGTGTACATAAGTCAAAACGGAAGAACCTTGCGCCACCTCAATAACGCATTTCTCGCCCGCGGGCAAATTTTTCGGGTTGGCCGGGCGCGGCAAAAAGCCAGGCACAATCGTCATTAGATGCGCGTGAGCCAAAAGCGGGTGTGGAACGAAGTCGGTCATCTATGGCTTAGCGTGCGGTTTTACGAAAGCCGAGAGGGCTTTGACGAAGCGGTCTATGTCGGCTTCCGTCAGCGTGTAGTGGCAGGAGATGCGCACGCCGTGGCCGGGAGTTGCCAGCAAATAATCAGGCTGGATCCATATTTGATCGTGCTCCCAGAGCGCCTGTACGAGGTCGTCTACTAATAGGCGCGAGGGCTCGAAATCGAATGCGAGCAAAGCAGTCAGTTCTTCTTTCGGCATGTCATCCGGCGCTGGAAGCAAGAATTGCGGGTTCAATTCTGCTGCGATTTTCGTGCGCGCATAACGCATCAGCTCAATTTGTCGTGCGGCGATATTGCCCTCACCAAGCTGCTTTTGCAGCTTGAGTGCAGCTGCCAGCCCGAGGAATTTCACCGGGTCTTCGGTGCCGCGGCACTCAAACGAATACACTGCAGACGGGTTGGCGGCGCGGGTTTCAAACTGTTTGTGACCGACCCAGACCGGCTTTAACTGCTCGACTATGCGGCGATCGAAATATGCAAAACCGATGCCGTTGGGCGAACCAAGCCACTTATGCGCTGAGGAAACCCAGGCGTGATACTGACTCACATCGAGAGGACCTTGACCGGGGGCGTGTGCACCATCGACTAAAAGTGGAAGTCCGGCCAGGTGCATTTCGGCAATCAGCGAAGAAAGATTGGGCCGCCAGCCCGTAAAACAGTCGATCTCACTGACGGCGACTAGTTTTGTTTTGTCCGTCACCAGAGTGGCGATACCCCGGCAATGATGATGGCTTCCCAGCTCGGGCTGAACTTTGTGTTTGCGCACGACAATGCCGCGCGTTTCCTCCAGGTGCCTGGCGATGGTGTTGAGGCAGCCATGCTCGTGGTCGGTGGTGACCAGCTCATCACCTTCTTTCAGCAAGTAGGTTTGCATCATCAGCTGCAAACCTTCCGTCGTGCTTTCAGTAAGAAGCAGCAAATCGCGCTCGACGCCGAACATCTCTGCAGCCAGGGCGCGCGCATCTTCACGAATTTGAGTTTCGAAAAACGTAGTCAGCGTCGGGTTTTGATTGAGTTTGCGCCATCCGTCTTCCATGGTCGCTATCACTGATGCCGGTTTCCGCCCGCAACTGCCTGTGTTCAAGTACATCGGGTCTTTCGGACCAAACGGAAACTCGCTGGCAACCAGTGTTTTATCCAATTGCGATGACGCCGGCTTTGTTAACAGAATCTCGTTTTTGTCCACGATTTATCACCTGATTGGGCGCTTTTCAGCCACTGAAATAAATGTTTCGACAAGAATGCGGGAAATACGCACATCTCGCTTGCTACCTGCGTTTTTTTGCATATACTGATTTTGCAAGTCGTGTTTTTGCAAGTCATCTATTCTACAGGTCTGATTATGTTAGCCGACGGCGAACCAGTATTCATAGGACTATTTGTTATTTTTGCCATCCTGGTGTTCCTCGGCATTGGCGCCAACATGGGTTGGCTCGGCGTGGTGTACTAAGTCGAAATCGCAACCGTACTCGCCACCTAGCGTCATGTGCTCAGCATCCACCAAGGCAGTCAACAAAGTCTCGAAGAGACTCTCTCTTGCCTTGTCTTCTGCTCTTGCGATGGCCTGTATGCTGAGCGGCGGATTGCTGCTTTCGAGCTGCGGAAGCGAGATGGGCGTCGATGCGAACCTTTCCAAAAACGTCTACATGGAACTCGTTGATTGGCACGTCTCCGGGCTCTGGGTCATCAATTGCCCGGTCGCATGGATTCGTGTTTATAACTACAACACTGTGCCGATCAAAAATCCGAAAGTGCACTACTGGACTTACGATTACGAAGGAAAACCGCTCAATCACGGCACATACGTGATGGAAGGCGATGTCGGTCCGGGCGCAGTGCGCAACTTCATCGAGCAATATTTAGGGCTCGTAGACCTGCACAGCGACAAGCTTCAGATGCAGCCGATCGGTGTCGAAAAGGGCGGCGGACACGGCGGCGGCGGTCACTAAATCCAGACAATAAATATCAGCGTTGTTGATATTCTTTGTTGAAAAATGAAGTCTTCAAAACCAAATAGATGATCGGCGCGTACAGCAGAAACAGAGCCAAGAACATGACTTCAGGCATCTTTTCGTAGATCTTTGCAAAAGGTCTGGCGATAAAGTCGATGATGAATAGTCCGCAAGCTGTGCCGGGCATTTGGTGTCTCCTGCTTGACAATGCTTCAGATTATATACATCGCAGCGGTTAAGAAGAAGTGAAAACCGCCAATCTACACGCTTATTATTCTGTAATGCAGTCAAGAGGAGGCTGGCGGTTCTATAAAAACCGTCTTTCCATGCCCTTTTCAAAAAATGTTTGCTGCGCGGCGGAAAGCCGCTGCTGATCAAATTCTTAGTTACGCCAGTATTCGAAGTGCTTCTTCCAGTGATCAATCAAAAACGGTGCGAGCATATCGGGGAAGACCACGCAAAGAACGCAAAGCCCCAGCGCCAGACACAAAAGCAGGGAAAAGACCCAAATCATGATTGCCTATTTGAACTCCAACTGTCTTGAAACTTCTTTCCATCCAAGATGACTGACATCATCCTGTTGAGCGGTTTAAGGACTGGTTAAGACAAAAGTTTATTGAGTTTAATGAGACATGTCTAGTCTGTTCTCAATCAGCGAAAACGGCAGTATAAGCGGCTTATCGTGGCTGAAAACGCACACGAAATCGGGGCTCGATCTACTGGCAACGCAAACGTATATATCAAATGCAGCCCATCAAAGTTTCGCAAAGACGCTGATTTAATCTCGATCGCGTATCAAATCAACTGAATTGGCCCGGCTTGAAATGCAACCGAAAGTTTCGCATGCGCGGTCCGGTCAAGAGAAAAGGGGCCGAACACTCGGTTCAACCCCTTAAATCATGGTCCGCGATTGCGGGTGAATTGGCGACTTAGTTGTGGTCCAAAGTCACGTCCAACTGCAGCGCATTGCTGTCTCTTTGAACGACAGTCGTTACTGCCGAGTCGCTCTGGGAGTCAACTTGCACGCGTCCTTCGATGCGTCCGCTGCCGCTGTGACTGGAGTGGTGAGTGGACGTGCTGTGCTGAACATGCGCGATACGCACCGGCTTTTTCTCAACCGGGGGCTTTTTGGCAACGGTCGTGGTTTTCTTCACGGTCGTCACTTTTTTGACCGCCGGCTCTTTCACAACGGACGGAGTAGCGGCCGGCTCGAAAGGCTTCTTCTCGTGGACAGCAGTGGCGATCAGCTCTTCTTTCTCGCCAATCGGTCTGCCATGAGGAACGCCATACGAGACGTACACTTTGGTCGGGATCAAGTCCTTGCTGCCGCCTTCAACCGAAGCAATCATCACTGGCGCTTCATTGTCGAGGTAAGCGGTGGCATTAATCGGGGTGCGCGAAACGACAAGCGAGAGCTTCTCGGTGCCCGGATTATTGTCGAAGCAGAGATACGACCCGTCGCCCGGGATGAGAATTTCCTTGCCGCGAGCTACAGAGTTGCTTTCGCCGGCTTTCTCGTTAGGGAAAAGCACTGCGCGCTCACCGCGGCTGCCGCTCTTAAGAAGGACATACGCATATCCATCTATATTAGGAGTGACGTGAAATCTCACCTGGTCGCCGGTCTTGAACGGGTACTGGTTGCTCACCCGGACGTGCTGAGAGCCGCGTTTCAATTCAATCCAGTATTGAACGCCGGTACTTTTTACATCTTTCGGATTATCCAGCCCGTCACGAAAGATGCCTTTAGCATCTTCCAAGTCCTTTGGCGTCATTGCAAACGACGGAATCGCCGCCAGCGCAAGGGCGCTCAATAAAATGGGAAGGCTTTTACGGAAATACATTACTAATCCTCCATCTACTCTCATTCTTGCACAACCGGCTCATCTATGTCGGACTGCAAGACGGGTCAGAAATACCGAGTTGCGTTGGTGTTGAGTCGATGATGTCCCTGAACTTCTCTTCTCTACGGCCAACAGTCCAGGTTTTAGGAGGTCGGCCTCAATTTCTATTCCGGAAGTTGGCTCATATTTTTCTAAATAGCCGTTAGCCTTCTTGTAGAGGTCGTTTATGGCTGGCTGGTCACCATAAATCGTAATCGGATAGTGGGTCGCCATAACGATCATAGTTTCCGCCCCAGGCGAGCCGGCCAGGGCGTAGCACTCCTGGACGTTGTTTTTCTCCTGTTTGACGTCGGCGTTGGAAAAATTGGTTTCCAGATTGGGCGGGCAGGTGAAAAAGTCGTTGGGTTGGAGAAGAAACTCGGTGGCGTGCTTGTGGGCGTCCTTGGCGGCGGGCGGTGCTGCCGGCTTGCCGTCCTTGCCTTTCGAGTCCTCACCTTTAGCTTTTTCTTCTTCAGCCTTCTCTCTGGCCAGGTCTTCCTGCGAGGGCGGAAAGAGGGTGTCTATGTCGGAGCCGGAGCTGGATTGGTGGAAAACATAAATGTACGAAGGTTCGTCCACACTTACTTTGATGTAGAAATTGACGCCGTTGTTCAGAACCTCGCCCGGCTTGTAGAGCTGAAAAACCTTGGCCTTGCCCTTTCTCGGGTCGTTGAACTTGCCTTCCAACGCCACCCAGGGGATTTCCGGCTTCATGACAAAATCGGTGGAAAGAACGTGCGGGTGAGGCGCGCGAGCCAAAACCATCACCGTGCCCGCGCTGATGGCGACCATGAGTAAAACCATTATCAGGGTACTATTCACGAAAGCCGCCTTCCTTGGCTTGAATTCCAGATCTGAAATAAGTTTCTGCCCGCAAGTCTTGCAGAATCTCGAAGATTCCAGGTGCGATGCGCCGCACTTAGAGCAGTTTACACGAGCGACTTCCGAACAGCCTGGTTTGGCCGCGGGAGCACCGTTGGCTGCCTTCGGGATATCAATCGCGCTCTGGCTGAGTTTGCGCGCCAGATTGGACTCGCCTGCCTGAATCAGGCATTGCATAATCACGTCCACCCAAAGCATTTGCTGCAGGCGGGTGCCGTCGCTCGTGTCAGGCTCAGGCGGCAGCGAACCGCAGTGCATACCGATCACGTGCCCGTCCTTGAACATCGGACTGCCTGATGCCTCGGGCGGCAGCACGAGATTGTGCACCAGGTGGTTGGGATCAGCTTCGCGAAGACTGCCCAGCAGACTGCCTTTGCGCATGTACGGCCGGCCCTGAAGCGGGTCGACGGTGACGTTTTCAATCTCGTCATAAGGCTTGAGCTGTATTTGAACCGCAATAGGAATATTGGCGATGTTGCGATTATAAGTGCCCTTCTGCGGCTCCTGACGATGGATTTGCATGCTTTGCTGCAATTCGCCAAGAGTTTGAAAAACAGCATAATCATCAAGCCCCGCCACACGCCAGAGCTCACTGGCCGGGGTTGTTCCGTCCAGTACGGGCCACAGCGCCTTGGCTCGCTCGAGTGAATCTCCGCTCAGTTTTGCCGTGTTCAGCTCCGGTGCAACGCGCAGCCAGAGCGCTCCGGCGCCGCCCACTTCCTGCTGCAATTTCGGCAGCTCGTCCAACCGGCGGTGCGACTCGATTAAAAGCATGTCGGCAGGGCGGTGAATCGGGCGGCGATGCAGCCAGTCCGGTTGTTTTGCCGAGCGGAAGTGGAAATTACCGTCCAGCTTGGACTCGAATATCTGGTAGAGCGCGTACTCGTTGACGAGCCCTCCGTACAGGGCGTGAAGCACCTTGCCGTCCTGGCAGAAGATGCGGGCGATGGTCCTGTTGCGCTCATCGGTGATGACGAGAATGCCCTCTTTGCGCGCGTTTGTGATGGTTTGCAGCACCATCGCCAGGTCCAATTCCGCCAGCGAACCACCCATGCCGGCATCGATTGATGCTTGCGGAACGCTGTTTTTCTGGATCAGTTTGGCGATAGTGTCGATGCCGAGATCAGGCAGTGTCGGGCGAGTGACAAGAACTACAGCATTGTTTTTCTGCAGCGAAACTTGCGGGATATAGTCGGTCATGGCTTGGGTAGCCATTTGCGTTGTGGAAGAACGGCTGAAGCGCGGGTGGAAAAGCGCCTTAGCGACGCCTCTTTCCTCGCCGGAGCAAGGAAATCGAATCTTCAGCGCTTCGAGATGGTCTTGGAAAAGAATGATTGAGTGGGCGGTCGTGGCGACTTTGTCCTGATCGACGAGCCAGCAATGCGCCAGAACTTCGTCGTTCGTGGACGTCCGGTCGATGATTACCCCAATCGACCCGGCATATTGTCTGCCTTCAATTTTGGTAGTCAGACCCTAAATCCCCACAAGTCAAGTTCTGAAACACCACACTCTACGTATAACAGTATAGAAGAGGTTATTAAGGTTGAGTCCGCGCGGCTGAGAAAAAGGACGGTCAACGCGAGCAGGCTAAGAAAAAGAGCACCCCCTTTCAGGGTGCTCTTCAAAATTGGTGGGTCATGGTGGATTCGAACCACCAACCAATTGCTTAAGAGGCAACTGCTCTGCCGTTGAGCTAATGACCCCTGCGATGGGAAAAATTCGCGCTCGGTTGGATTCGAACCAACGACAACCCGCTTAGAAGGCGGGGGCTCTATCCACTGAGCTACGAGCGCCCGAATCCGCATCGCGTGAGAAACATAGGTTACCAGATTAACCTGCGGTCTCGGCGGCTGCGGAGGTTCATTATAGCCCAGTCCCTTAAACTCTCGAAACATGAGGCAGGGAAGGCTGACCGCACCGGTTGTTCGGGAGTGGATCGGCAGACGCTGGCAGAGAAATCATGTTCCGGGAAAGCTTGCAACACGCAAGGCTAATCCGCCCGGATCCGAAATTGCAAAAGTGAATGCTAGTTTAACTTTTGCCAGGATGTCAAGAAGCCGGATTACGATGGCACAATATCGCCCTTTAATTCCGCCCACCGCAGCACCACAACTCTCAAAAGGCAGGAAATCACATGAATCCTGACTCTCGCCCAAGCGCGAACACTTTCGAACTGGATCGCCACTCGCGCTCGCAGTGGTGGCAAATTTCGCAGTTTTTCAAACTGATTCCGAAGAAAGAGCCGGATCCGTTTTTGAATACCACACTGCGTTCGATCGCCATGTTCCTCGTCATGTGCCCGATTCATGTGGTTTTCATGTTGTATATTGCTCTCCAAAAGCCAGTCAACCAGACTCAGCAGCTGAGTTTGCTACACCTCGTGCTGCTTGCCGGAGTGGTTTGGTTGATCCAGGGTTGGCTTCTGCTCAGGGCCGGGCACAATCATGCACGCATTGTGCATTCCGTCATTCCGGTAGAAGGCGGGCTGAAATTTCAAGCGCCCTTTTTCACAAAACATATTCACTGGTTTGAAATCACTGATATTTTCCCGCTTGGCACAATCGAAAACAATTTCAAGTTCTATCAAGTCGACTGCAACAACGGCGAATACTTTCTTTTGTCCGATCGGCTCAGCAACTGTAACGAGCTCGTAGAGCTGATTGATGGAAAAATTTCCGGCGTCGTGAGAGAGAATTTCGAAGAAAACCTCAGGGTGCCGGATGCATTATTCGACGGGGCGATAATCGCATCGTCAGCCATACTCATTGCTGTGGGATTTTCAGTCTTTCAAAAACCTGTATTTCCGAGTATTCAGCAGCTGATAGTTTTTGCAGCCGTGTACTTATGCGTGCATCTGTTTATTCGTTTTCATAATTCGAAGATTCCGCAAATAATCAGGGTCGGCGAGCCAGGGCTTTATCTTAGATCGAGGACACAAAGCAAATTTTTCCACTGGGATGCAATTCAACAAATCAAGAGTGTCGGTCCATTCAGACTTCTAAAAACTCGCACGGACTGGTTTGTGCTTTTTCTTTCAAAGAGGGAACCAGTCGCGCAACGACTGCTCGAACGCACCGAAAAACTGCTCACAAAGCGGCATCGCATCATCAGCTGATCGGCTTAACCACTCCTTAACCGAACATTGAAAAAATTGCAGTCTGGTGACTTCAATCACGCGTTAGCAAACGGAACTTGCATGAAAGTTTCAGGCACCACTGACGGTGCCGAAATTATTTTTCGAAAACAGTTTTTATGTTCGCTCGCTCACTTACTAATTCAATCGAATGCAATTTGAAACGCGGCGCCGGAGCTGTTCTGATCGCGCTCACAGTGCTGATCGGGACTGCATCTGAAGATGTTGCAGAAACATTGCAGCAAGGTTCGAATTTGATTTTGAAAGGTTGGAATGCACAGCGTTTTGAAATTTCGTTAGCCCGCATACAGCAAGCTTTCAGCAATGATTTTCATCGATTCGGAAAGAAATTTTTCTTGCCAAATTGTTCTTTGTGATGTATGGTGTTGGGGTAACAAATACGCCCGCCAGAGCAGCCGATCAAATTGGCTGACAGGCACGGCTAGTGTCCCGCCCGGACCCCCAGCAATGGATGGCCGAGCAACACCAGATCACCTAACCGCGAGAGCGGTTGAACCTGCACAGGCATTCCCGGCGACAGAGTGTTCGCGGATACAGAGACCGAGGTCGAAAGACCTCCGAACTGACGCGGCTTTCTGCAGCCACCTTTGTAATTTATCGCCACCACTATGGGAAGGTCCACCATGATCCGATGGAACCCACACGTGACGAATCGAGAATCTTTCACGCAGGATTTTCTTGCTTCACTTGTAGTCTTTTTAATGGCGCTGCCCCTCTGCATGGGCATCGCAATTGCGTCCGGCGTTCCTGTTGAAAAAGGAATAATCACCGGAATAATCGGCGGCTGCATCATCGGATTTATTTCCGGCAGCCCTCTCCAAATCAGCGGCCCGGCCGCAGGTCTGACAGTTCTTGTTTATGAAATCGTCAGCCGCCACGGGCTGGAAGCACTCGCCGTCATTTTGGTTTGCGCCGGGGTTTTGCAACTCGGCATGGGTTTCGCTAAAATCGCTCAAATCTTCCGCGCGGTATCGCCCGCGGTGATCAACGGCATGATGTCCGGCATCGGTATCACACTAGTTTTAAGTCAAATGTATGTAATCGCAGGAATGCATCCGCATGCTGAAGGACTGCACAACCTCCTGCACGTTCCATCTATATTTGCCAATCTTTCCGACCCGACAACGACCGCCATGGAGTCGATGGACATCGGCGTCATTACAATATTGTCCTTGATATTGTGGAAAAAATTCGCCAAAGGAAAATTAGCGGCCGTACCGGCACCGCTCGTTGCAGTTTTAGCGGGCACGCTTGTAGCCAATCTCTTCAACTTGCCGGTCAAACATATCCCACTGCCGGACAATGTTTTCGCAGCAGTGCACCTGCCAAATTTCGGCGCGGTTTCTCAAATCGATCCGTGGGCAATTGCTAGATTTGCCCTTGCACTCGCCATTGTCGCCAGTGCAGAGACACTGCTGAGCGCTGCAGCGGTGGACAAACTTCACCGTGGTCCACGCACTCAGTACGACAAAGAATTGATCGCGCAAGGCGTCGGCAACACGCTCTGCGGCTTGGTCGGCTCGCTGCCAATGACTGGTGTTATCGCGCGCAGCAGCGTCAATGTTATGTCCGGCGCCAAGACGAGACAATCCGCCATCCTGCACGGTTTCTGGTTGCTTATCGCCGCCGTCGCCATACCGGGCTTGCTTAGAATGGTCCCTGTAGCCACTCTTGCAGCACTGCTTCTTTTCACCGGATGCAAATTGGTCGACACCAAAGCGATCAAAAAATTGTGGAATTTCGGTCCGCGCCTGGTCGGCATTTATGCCATCACGGCAATTGCCATCGTCACGACAGACTTGCTCGTGGGCGTACTTCTCGGCGTGGTGCTCTCGATTGCAAAATTGGTCTACACCATGACCCGACTCAATGTCTCTATCGAAAGTCTGGAAGGAAAAACCGTCTTGCACTTGCGCGGCGCCGCGACTTTCTTAAGTCTGCCGGTACTCGCCGACGCGCTGCATACAATACCGGAAAATACAGAATTGCATGTCTGCATGGACGAACTCGATTATGTAGACCACGCCTGCCTCGAGCTGATCATGGACTGGGAAGCACAACATCAGTCGACCGGCGGAACGCTGGTTATGGACTGGGGCGAAGTGCGCGCCATGTTCAAGAGCAAACGCCGCCAGCGCCATCCGCGATTGCAGCCGGCGACACTGGCTGGGGCGCATCATGCCGAGCATCTCTCGACGCACGGTCATGTGGAATTGGTCACTCATCCGGAATTGGTCGCCGCAGGCACTCGTCCAGAACTCGCCTCAACCCAAAGACCGGCTTGAGAAAGTAAGTCATCACGCAGCCGCCTCAGCAGCCGCACTAAAGCCGCAAACGCCCACCAGGTCGCACTTCCCGAAATTGGCAGCTTAAAGGCAGCCTACTGAGGGTAAGTAGATTCATAGATATATCTATTTATGATCTGGTGTCCCATACATGTCGCCCAACGAGCTTCTCGCGCAAGCAGAACAAAACAGCGCCAAGCCTGACGAGAGCACGCCCGAAAAAGAGGCGGCTCGAGAGAGTTTCCTCAGAGAACTGGGCAACTCGATGATTTACGCTGCGGTCGAAGCGCCGGCAATGGGCGTGGCGCAGTACATCAGCAATGACGCGATGAACAACGTCAAAACGTTCTTCACGGGCATCGGCATCGAGGCGCCGGGACACTCGAAGATGGGCACCTCCACCTGGTACGCGCAGACTGTAGGCGGTGCGGTAGGGATGATCCTGCCCTTCGCCGCCACAAAGTACGGACTGGGCAAAGTGGGTGCCTTCGGCAAGCCCGCAGCCGCTGCCGGTGAAGCCGGATATTTGAGCCAGCGCAGCGCCATCGGATTGAGTCTGAAAGAGTCGGCGATTACCGGCGGTGTGTATGGGGCGGCGTTTACTCCCAGCGACGAGAAAGCGCGCAGTGCCGGGTTTACGGCTTTCTTGAGCGACAGGGCAATCAGCGCAGGCGGCGGAGCAGCGACCTTTACGGTGCTGACGGCAGGCAGCCTGGGCATGGGCGCGCTTGGCAAAAATGCCACAGTGCAGCGTTTTGGTATAGCACCGGTGATAAACAATCCGATTTTCTCTGGCGCAGTTTCCGGTTTGCCTGGCGGTTTCGTCAGTGCAGAATATGAGGCTCTGGCGCGGCAAGGACGCCCTGCCACCAGCGAAGAACTGGCCGAATCTCTCCTGGCTATGGGTGTTGTCGGCGGCACATTCGGCGGTGCATCCTATCTGGCTCGCCTGCGCGCCAATCAGGCGGCGAAAGATGGAAAGCCGGTAGAACAGGAAGCCGGAAGAAATAGCAACGTCGAGCAAACTGCGGCTGCAACTGAGGGCACGGGAAATCCGAATCGCGTTGCCAATCCAAACGAACGCGTCGCGGCGAATGAACGCACCGTTGGCGAAACGCTCGTCATCGATCCTCTGCCCATCGAATCGCGCGCAGCGCGGCGTGCGGGCGAGCCGCCCAAAGAAATCAATCCGAATGAATTTCGACCTACCTCAGATCAAACTGCTCGCGCGACATTGACTGAAGCCGAGCAGCAGTTGTGGCGCGACATTCAGGAAGTAAAAACCGGCGAGCAATGGAAGCAGCTAACAGAGCGCATCGATGAAGTTCCATCACTGTCGACAGGTGGCTGGCTTGGCGACGTAATGGAGCGCCGCATCGCCAATTTGAGCAACGCCGAGATGAACACTCTGTGGCCGCAACTTCTTCAGGGCGGCACTGAAGCATCCATTCATGCCGGTTATAAACTTGCTCAGAATATCGGCAAAGAGCGAGCGACCGAATTGTGGCAGCACCAGCTCGAGTCGGTCAAAAAAGTAGAGAATCAAGGTCTCGCGTATGAATTGGCGCGCACCATTGGGCTCATCGAACCGAGCAAGCAAATTCAAGCTCTTAACGAGTTGATGGATCTGCCAAATCCGCCATCTTACGTCAACATGGCGCCGATACATGTTGCTAAAGCAAATCAGTTTGAAGCGGCAAAATTGCTGGCAGAGAAAAAGGGAATTGCTCCGGTTATCGAAAATGGATATGTCCCGGCGAGCAAGTGGACTGAGTGGGCGCTCAGCATGGAGCCCGGCAGCTTAGTCCGTGACCGTGTATTAGAGCAGGCGAGTAAGCGCGGCATCGGTTCGGCAAATACCCCGGAAGCGCTCAATGATGTTTTCAAAGTCGTGCAACAACGCATGGCGGATTCAAATATTTCCTTCCGCGAATATGATCGTTTTTTCAACAGTGCTCTCACTGCTGCCACCAAAGACATGAACACCGCCGATGGTATCGCCTATCGGACAGCGGCACTGAAAGACATCGATCCCAAATTGATCGGACGCTTGATGTTCTCCGAAGGAAATTGGGCGAAAGCCGATCGCATCGCTGCCGAAAATCCGGAATTGATGAGAGCATTAGCGATCAATTCGAAGTTTACCGCCAACAAAGCTCGCAACGATTACATCTCAGAGATAATGACGCGCGAGCCACCGGTGACTGCCGACCAACTCACAGCTTCGTTGATGGAAAAGGCCAGGCAGGTGCAAGAAGGCAAACCGGACGCCGGCGTTTCGCCCGGCGACATTGCCGCTTTGATGCAGCATGGCGTCAAGTTTACGCCGGAGCAAGCGACCGGACTTTTGAAATCGGTGCAAGCAGAAGTATTGAAGGCGATGGATCTGGAAGGAACAGCGCCGATCATGCGTGAGCGATTGCTCACCAATTTGACGCTGGCGCACGAAATCGGCAAGAAAAATCCTGAGGCATACGAACAAGTTTTCCGCCAACCAATCGATGCGAAGTTGACTGATGGCGAAGTCTCTTATCAGCGCAGGCTGGAAGCCACTCAACAAATCGGCGACTTGCAGCGCCGGGGGTATGAGGGTGCCAGGGCGATGGGAATGCCGGAGCTTCGCCAGGGCAAAATTGTCGACTTGCCACCACATGAGCAGGCGCAATATCGCGGCATTGCAGAAAATGCTCTTCGCAATGTCGAGCAGCTGCGCCAAGCTATTGGCGATGGCCCGCTTGGGCGGTTGTTTCCGAAACAGTTCGGTCATGCGCATGAGGGCGGCATTGTCGGGCGAAATCAACACTCTGCTCACGACTTCAAACTGGATGGTCACTTGCTGAGTGCAGTCGAAAAACTTTTGCAAGATCCGGAATACAAAAAACTATCTGCGAAAGACAAAATCAATGCCGCCTGGGCGACATTCTTGCATGACGTCGGCAAAAAAGAAAACATGGTCGACTTCGATCACAACCGTTCGTCCGTGAGTATGGCATGGGGAATTCTTCGCTCTCTCGGTTATCCCGATACGCGCATTCAGCGTATCACCGACATCATGAGCAAGGATGCTGAGTTGAGTTTTAATCCTGATGTGAAAAACTCAGTGACATTGCAGAGACCTGGTGAGCTGGATAATGTCGTCAATCATTATCGTCATCCCGACGGTCTGCGCATGGTGGGAATGCTCAACCGCGCCGACATCAAATCCGTCAAACAAAACGAAGGCTGGTGGAAGCCGGAAGTAAAAGAAGAGCTTGATGCAATTCATGCACTTGCAGCTCCACGCGTCGAGGCGCTCAATCGGCATTCACTGCCGATTCTCACGACAGAATTGCCGCAAGGATTCGGCGGTCATGTGATGAGCAAATATGGTGTCTACGGGCATTCCACTTACGATCTTGCCGGGACGTTTTTGAAACAACGCCCGACGATCGAGTCGCCGGAATTCTCGATGTCAGTCTCTTTGTTGACGCCAGGCAATCACAAAGTTTATACCGAAGGCGCGCAGCATGTCGCGCTGATTAGCGGCAATTACGAGAATATATCTCAAGCCAACAGAACCAACTTGTCCACTGGCGTGAGTGTTGGATGGGAAGGGCACGTCAAGCTTGTGGAGAACTGGGCGACAGATCGCAGAGCCCGAGATCTCGCGCAAGAGGCCGAAACACGTCTGGCGCAGATTGACATTCCGGCGGCACACGGAGTACCGGAAGCAAACTTCCCGCGCTTGAATTTCTTGAGACAAGTGCTGTCGGAATATGACGGCATCAATGAGTTACGTCAGGTCGTTCGCAGAGAAGAAGCGGCTGGTCGCGATCCTGGCGGTGTCGGTCAAAGAATTATTCAAGCAGCCGAATCTCTGACGAATATGATGACGACTGAGAAAGATGGAACGCCTTTAGCGCGCAACAATGAGATAAAACTGAACAATCCGATTATCTCAGGCATAGGCTTATTGCGGCGCGGCACCCAGCCGGTATTCTTCGAAGGAATGACACCGGCAGAACTGGCGCAATTCTACAACGGCAATGTTCCAAGTTTTGTAAGTTCCGGAGCTATAGGCACCGCCCCCAGTGGCGCACTTGTTGTAAAACCGGATATGGTGACCGCCGCCAAGAAGAATAATCTGCCCATTGTGATATTAAACGACGCTGGTGCGAATTGAAGTCGCAAAGCAAATTGGCAAATTGGTATCCCGTAGAATTTGGTGGCACGTAAATTCCAATTCCACAGGCTAGGCAAATGTTCGACTTTCTAAAACGCTTATTCGACAACTCCGCCACTGCCACTGCGGTGCCAGAAGAAAATATTCCTCCCGAAGAGCAAAAGAAGAGATGTCCGAAGTGCTTCAGAAAATATCGCATAAAATCGGTAATTTGTGATGCCGACAGCACCCTATTGCAAATCATTGGTCATGGACAATCAGGCTATATGGGTGATGTGATTGCTAAGCGCGCCAATGGAATGCCCTGGCACTTGTTGTGCCAAAAGCAAATTGGGGTTGGTTCAATTTGCGAAGTTTTTGAAGCTGTCGATACCGCAGCGAAGGATCCTGCCTCAGCCCACTTTGCAGTGAAAGCATTGAAGTCGGAATTGATGTGCGATTCGAAGTCGGGAAAGAGATTTTTGGAAGGGGCCAAAACAGGCCTCGCTCTAGACCATCCCAACATCGTCCGCTGCCTTGCGCTTGGTTTGCCTAACGAGCAAAGAGAGGACAGCAAACGTCCTTTTATGGTTTATGAATATCTTCAAGGAAAACCGCTCGAACAGTTGGTCGACAAGCGCGCATTGCCGTCTGCCAAAGACACGCTCAAAATCGCGCACGCGGTATGTTCTGCGCTTGAATATGCCCACGAAAGAGACATCGTACATGCCGACTTAAAACCGACGAACATTTTCTTCGAGCCTCAGAGCAATGGCATGGTTGTGAAAGTTTCGGATTTTGGTTGCGCTGAAAGACTATTCCGCGATCTCGAATGGACGCAAGTTGCTACGCACACAACCAGTATTTACGGGTGCGCTGCCTATCTGGCACCGGAGTTTGCCCAGTCGCGAATTCGTACTCCAGCAGCCGACATCTACTCACTTGGCTGCATCATGTATGAATGCTTGACTGGTAATCCGCCATTTCTTGGATACAACGACTTTCACATCATTATCCAACACATTGATTCTCCTGTGCCTGCATTTTCGAAAGAATTCGTGCCACCAGCTCTGGTGGAAATTGTCCAACGCGCTCTTGCGAAAAAGCCGGAAGATCGTTTTCAGTCTGCAAAAGAAATGCGAGAAGCGATTGAAGCGGTGTCCAGGCCTTGAGCCCCAATCGTTTGCCAACTAATTTAGCGTTTCCACATTAATCTAGCGTTTGCAGACTAATCTAGCGTCTGCAAACTGAATTTAGCGTCTAAAAATCAAATTCAGTGCAATTGTGAGCACGACCGACAAAACGATGCTTAATAGGATGCTCGGTCCCCAAAGAATTTCCATGTTTATGACTCCGTAGTTCTTGAGGTACCGACTGGTTAGCGGCGGAAATGTTCCACTTTTGCTGGTATATTTTGGAGATACCATGCGGCCGCCTTATGTCCGGTTCCAGACCTAAATATCTAGCTTTACTCTGTGCCTGCCTTTTGGCGACTAATAGCTCGCACGCTATTGCCGCGCCATCAAAAGACAAGGATCTTGACGAAAGATCGGGCTTGCACAGGTATCCGAAAGAGAATGTTCCTGGCACTGCTATGACCACCGACGCATTGGCAATCGCCAAGATGCTGAAGATAGACCACACGCTGGAAGAACTCAAGGCTATCGTCAAAACACCTGGAGCAGAGCCACCGGCGGAACAACGAACCGACGTGATGTACTTGAGACAAAAGTGCGCACGTGCCACGCAATATGCTTCGCTGGAACTCGAAGAAGCCCTCGCCAACATTGATGGAGATCTGACTTACACGAATTTGGAGTACTCTCTCTTTTCAGCCAAACATGAACGTTCAGTCAATTTAAACAACGCCGCGACTTTCCTCACATCAGGGACTTTAGGAGTTATCGACTCGGCATCTGGCATTATATATGGTGCGCCGACACCCAATATATTCGGTATTACAGGTAATGCAGCAGCAGTAGCAATACCTTTGTGGGGTTTGCGCCCCCGCAAGTACAAATCGATCAATCCCAATGCCGGAAATATGCTCGCTCCCATCTTTGACTTGAACTACGAAGGAGTCGGCTACGACCCGATTATCTGGGCATATCTAAACAGCGCTCCGGCCGGTGACAAATCCAATACTCCCAGAAAGCAGATGCTGCTCATGCGGTGGAAGAAGTTTCGCCACTATGATGCCGACACAGCCAAAGGAAAAGAGGACATAGAAAAGCTCGCGGGTGTTTCTCAAAACAAGGCGGTTACGCTTGATCTGCTGAAGACGCGCGCAGAGTTGCTCGTTGAGCTGAGGGCTCAGGTGCAAGCGATGTACGCCGATCTTTCGGATCTAAACACTGAAATAATGAAGTACTAGGTTTAAAACCCTCAGCCTGCCTTTCCCGACTCACTTTGAAACGACCGGCACGAAAGTGTGGGTCGTCGCTTATGCCCTAGGCGGAAAAACTACGAAACAGCTCCTTGCGAATC
The DNA here is from genome assembly GCA_013997645.1 of Cyanobacteria bacterium PR.3.49. Lineage (GTDB taxonomy): Bacteria > Cyanobacteriota > Vampirovibrionia > Obscuribacterales > Obscuribacteraceae > QKMZ01. The sequence goes on along the minus strand of PNKB01000002.1, from coordinate 24,144 downwards.
AATTCATCATCTTCAGCCAGCACATCGGTTTCGATCAGGCCGCTGTGAGCAAGTGCTTTTTGCAGTGTGTTAATCGTCTTTTCGATTTCCAGTGCCATGCTCGAGTGGCGTGTTCTTACGAAAACGAACGGAGTCTTTTCGGTCTTCTTGTTGGTGCGCACAATTTGCAACAGCTCGACGGCACGCGAGTCGTCAAAATGAACACCCGCTATCACGAGATCGAATCTGACCGTATTGATTATTTGGCGAGCCTCGCTAAGAGTTTGCACGAAGCGAACATCCTCGCCTTTCAATATTTCGGCGAGTCTTTTGAAGCCCTGTAAATCGTTAGCGACAAGTATCCGGCGCACTTTGCATCCCGAGGTATACAACGTTCAAAATATAAAACACGGTGAGCATTTCAGAGGTAAAAATTCTGTCGAATCACGCCGCGGTTCATCCTCTTCACAACATTTACCGAAACAGCTTGTATCCGATCGAACACAATGTCTAAAACGGGCATAGCCGATCTTGCTCACACAAGCGAACATTCGGGAAATTGCGGCAAACAAACGCCGAGAACGATGAAGAGTTCCTCATAAGCGTTTCAAAGAGCCGGCAAATTAAGAATTAGACGTCCATTGGCAAGTGTGGCTAATCGAGCAGGCTAATTTTCTTGAGTTGCACTAATTGCGCATCGGAAGGCCAACCGACAGTTCTAAATCGCGGCGGATAGAAATTGACCGCGACCAACTGATCGCCCATGATCTCCGCTACTTTCTCCCACGGCACTTCGGCAGCCATTTCAAACTCGGTTCCCTCACCCTTGTCTTTGGCAAACATGACGGTGTCAGTTTTCGGCAGAAGAATTTCCGCCCCCTCTGTCCATGTGCACGCGGTGTATATTTGCCCATCCGGTTTTTGAAAGGCGCCGAATTTTCCAACGTAGATTTCTTGCTCTTGAATGTCTGCATCAGAAGATAAAAACACGCGCTGCCGCTCATAAATCCGACTGCGATGAATAATTTGATGCCGTCTGAGGGCGTTGTACAGCGCTGCTTCCTTTTCAGGATGTGGATGGTGAATCACAAGGCCTCCAGTCACATCGCGACGAAAAACATATGGTGGCAAACGCCTGTCTGTACTTTCATTTTCTTCTGCAGCTTTTTCCAACTCGTTGAGAACATAAGCTGTCCCGACTGTACTATCCGCGCCCCAGATAAAAAGTCTCGAGGTGTCGAGCATGAGATACAACTTTTCGCCGGGGACATCCAACTCAGGAAAATCGAAATAACAAGTTCTTACAGCATCAAAATGATCGCACCAGGTAGATTGGTGCATTTCCGATGTGTTGGACTCGGTGTCGACCAGACTGGAAAAGTTGGTATGTGGTGTCGCGGCGACTAGATTTTGAATTGCCAGCTCCATGATGCTTTCAAAATCAACTCCCCAACTGTCCATCACCTGGCTGGGAACACTTCCCAATCTTGCTCCCGTGTCAATAACAGGATAGATAATGAAATGCTCTGCGAACACAAGACCACGAAGATCGCCGGCGGCATCTCCGTACTCTCTGCGAGCCGCGTACCATTCGAAAAAAACATCAGCGCGGTCTCGAATGGCAGGCATCAGATTTGGTGCAACCGATCGGAAATCGTTGATGTTTGGCTGATCTCTGGCCAACTCAGCAACTCTTTTCAGTATATCGTCAAGCAAAGTTGGCTCTTGCGCATAGGTTTCGTAAAAGCGGCTGAGACGCACCATTTGAAGCGGTTGTCCGGTGCCACTCTTAACGACAAGTGCGAATTTATCGCGATCCAAACTCAGGTCGCCATCCACAATAGGCTCAACCATTCGCTCGACAGCAAGCTCTGCGAATTGTTCGGGCGAAAGAATTTGACTCATGTTAACAACCTATTGAAAGCAATCGCCATTCTAATAGGTTAGATGCAGTGAGTAAATAGTTGATCAGCGAAATCTGCTCAGCTACCTAGTGAGACCTAGCGAAAGCGGTGCAGCATCCCGGTGACTTTATGATAGAGACGCACGTGCGGGCGCGACGGTTTTTGCGATGGTGCAGGATGAAGCTGATTGAGCAAATCATCGTTCGCTTGTTTGAGCGTGGCAATTTGTTCTGTCAATGTTTGTTTTTCGCTGCGCAATCTGTTCACCGTATTTAGTGCCTCGGTCAGGCGCGTCATGCTCCAGTGATTGAGGGACGCATATCTCTTAACAGCATGAACTACCGATTCGGCATCGAGATCAACAGCGAGGGTTTTCGCTGCATCACAGCAATTCTCTTTTGCCAAAGATTCTTCCGCCAAACAATGTGTCACCTGGTCGAGCATGACTTTGTTGACCAGAGGCAACCACTCTTGTTCGTCCAGACCAGCGGTGTCCAGCATGTAGCGACACTTTTCGATGAGCAACTGGTAGTCGGCAATATATAGAAGCGAGTCGTGCAATGCGTTGCCGCGCTGGCGTGGATGCTGACGCTGGCTGCAGAGTACGGTGTCGATGTGATAGTAGCAACCGCGCATGAACAGCCGGCACCAGAACTCGATGTTCAAATAGACAAAATCAGAGTCGAATCCATTTGTGACCGCTCCATCTTCGGACTTCACAAATTTGCTGCGGAACATCATGCCCGCCGGATCGCCGATGCTATTGTCCATCTTGGTCAGAGCTTTTCTGATAGACGGACCACCATTAAATTTACCGGCGCGCTTGATTGCAGTAGCGGAGCCAATCTCATTTCCTTTTGCGTCAATGAGCTTGCGCTTGCATCCAACAATCGAGACCTCTTCATCCTGATCAAGCACTGCCACCATCTGCGCGAGCGCATCAGGTTCCAACAAATCGTCGTGCGCAAAGAGCTTTATGTACTCGCCGCCCGCGCGCTCCATACATCTGTTGTAGTTTCGGAAAAGCCCAACATGCTCGGGTCCGGACGAAACCCGCACGCGCGAGTCTTTCTCCGCGTACGCTCGACAGATATCCATGGTGGCATCGGTAGACAGGTCGTCACCGATAATCAGCTCGAAGTCTTGAAAGGTCTGCGCAAGTACGCTGTCGATTGCATCCGCGAGGAACAGCTCACTGTTGAAGGTCGGGATGCAGACTGAAACTTTGGTTTTGTGGGTCGCGCCCATGGTTTCCCTGTTGTCGATTCTTGACAACGCCGTGTGTTTTGCAAATTGCTTCAAAACACAAGGATAGATGTCAACCAAACCGCGTGCATTAGGTGGCTCTTATTGCGTTTACAAACGCACATCAAAACCTGACAACCTTTCGGCAGGCGGTGACGGATGACAGCTTGGTGTCAGGTGAGGGGTGTGATGATGCCGAGCAGCGTCCGAATCCCCTCTATATATGGTCTATACTACGGCTGATGGAGTGTGCAAATTTACGAAAACTAGCGATTGCTGGCGCGATCATGTGTATCGCCAGCAACTTAAACGCGTCCGTTTTCGCAGCTGATGAGCAACCTGCAGCCGATATCCAGAGCCATACGCACGGTGAAGCACCTGAGGCGAAGGCAGATTCGCAGGGCGGAAGTTCGAGTAATGCAGGCGCGCAGAGTTCAGGCTCGCAATCGTCCAGCTCGCCAACCAAGCCAACCGCGCGAGGCAAAGTCACAAACACCAAGCAGCTTGGTCCGGATGGAAAGCCTGTGCGTGATTATAGTGCGCCGATCAAGGGTTTTCACCCGATAAGGCGCATGCTGCGCCCAGTTTGGAGACTGAGGCAGGAAGCCAAAGACCTCGATGAAGACTTGATCAGTTTGCAAAAACCGATGGCGGCACTGCAGCCCGCGTTTGCCAGCATGGAAGCGCAGATGGGCGGTGTTCAAGGCGAACTCAAAACTATGGGCAAAGAACTCACGAGCGTCAACGGCAATCTCCATCGCCTTGGGCATGACCTGACCGCGCTGAAAGAACTCTCGCCCGAGCTCAAAGAGCTCAACGACAAGCTCGACACGGTGGGCAGCATCGGCAAAGACTTGCGCGACATCAAGGGTGTGCGCGAAGAAATTCGCACAGCGACTTCGCACATGCATAGATTGCATGGACCGCTGTCAGACATCAGACAGCCTTTGGCGTCGGTCAGCAAGCCGCTCGCGACAGTCGAGGGGCAGCTCAACGAGGTGAACAGTAAGGTCGTGCACGTGCATCAAGAGCTGCAAACGATGGAGTCGCAGATTAGCGAGTTGATCACTCAGATGAAGGGTTTGCGCGACCCGATGAATGGCGTTTCGTCGCCGCTTTCAGATGTGCGCGGACAGCTGGATTCGCTCAACAAGCTGCTCACGGTCATTCTTATCGCTGTCGCCGCAGTGACAATTGGCGTGTTTATGTTCGGTTTGATCGGCTTAGCCATCGCTTTCAAACTGCGCGACAAAATAGCGCTGCTGCTGTCGGATAAGCAGTAAAGAAAGAATTTTCAAATCAATATGGCACTTTGGAGCCAAGTCGCAGTAATGACAAACGATATATCTCAGACGACTCACATGGCAAGGCTTATTGACGCCGAAAACGCCACATTGCAGCAAAACAGTGCGCTTCTTGGAGAAGAATCCCTTAGGCATTGCCAGTTAATTGAGGATGCTTTTGATTTTTTGTTTCAGACTTTTGAGGGACTTACGGCCGACTTCGTTCAAGTGGTATTACTGCAGTTCATTGCTGGCAGCAAACTTCAAGTAGCAACTGGCTTTCTACAATTGCTTCGCGGGCAATATTCAGACAGCCGCTCAAATGTTCGAAAAGCAATCGAAAACGCTTTGTTCGCGATAAATCTTTTTGAGCGTCCAGAATCTGCGGAGAAGTGGGCAATGAGCTCTCGCTCTAATCAGACATGGAAAAAATATCTGGATGACTTCAAGATCATGAGGATGTTGAAGATTGACACCTATAAGACGCTCTCACCGACAGAGTGTTCATTAGTGGAATTTCTTATTGATCGATACGAGCTGTGCTGTTTAAACATTCACGCAACTATTCTGTCAAACGGTGAAAGGCTATCATTAAAATCACCGGACGGAAGTAGAACCGGAACTTGGACATACCTTGTAGATTTTTACGACGAGGTTAAAACACCGAGCCGATTCTGGTTTGATGCTAATACTTATCTCCATATCCTGCTGGCTTACGAAATGTGTATCCGACGCGCCATTCCAAACTTTGATAAAACCGGCTGGGAAAAGCTTTTCGACGAATTGACACAGAACCATACCCGATTGTTAGAGCTTAGATTTCCAGAAAAACCTGAAAAAGAAGACAGTAAGGAAATCCGAGGCTTCTGGCAATCACCAAAGAGATCGGATTAAGCTGAACAATTTCCTAGAAAAGGATTGTGTAGTGATGTGTCTTACATTAAACCCGCAAACCTAATGTATTCGTGCGCGCATGCTATGCTGACAACCTTCTAAGGCATTATGGTCGCGGCGTTAACGTCGCAGAGGCTCTCCAGTTCTTTCTCGAGAGGCTACATCTGCCTCTCAGCAGACACGCTGCGTACAGCAGCACCAGTCTGCGCAGCAATAGCGGGCGAAGTCCGCGATGCATCAGCAGGCGGGAGCCTGCGAATAAAGGGAACTGAGATGAAATTTTCTGAACTTGGCTTAGCCGAGCGTATTTCCAATGATTTGGAAAAGCTGGGATTCACCCAGCCCACCGAGATACAGGAGAAGGCGATTCCGCCCATCCTCGCCGGACACGACATCATGGCGTCCGCGGAGACCGGCTCGGGTAAAACCGCGGCGTACGCGCTGCCGATTGTGCAAGCTCTGCGTGGCGGGTCGAAGCCCTTGCCTCGCGCACTTATTCTTGTCCCGACTAGAGAATTGGCGATTCAAGTCAGCGAACAAATGGTTCGTTTTGCCAATCAGTGCGGCATTCGCACAGTCACTATATATGGTGGCGCCGGATTCGAGAAACAAGCTCGCCTTTTAAAACGCGGAGTCGACGTAATTGTCGCGACACCAGGACGTTTGTTCGACCACATCTTGCAAGGCAACGCTAAGCTGAAGGACGTCAACTTCCTCGTCCTGGACGAAGCAGACAGAATGCTCGACATGGGCTTCACGCCGCAAGTTCGCAATATCGTCGCCGAGATTGGAGGCAAGCGCCAGACGGTGATGTTCTCCGCCACCATCAATAAAGCGGTGGCAAAAACCGGCGAAGAGTTTCTGAACGAACCGATTTCGATCAGCGCCAATTCCAATCGCGTAGAACCTAAATCCATCGCCCAAGAAATTCGTCTGGTGAAAGAAGCCGAGAAGACAAATTTGCTCGTGGAACTTTTGGGCACGCAAATCAGCCCGCAAAGCCCGTCGACGGTTTTGGTATTCACAAAAACACGCGTGCGCGCAACGAAGATTTGCAAGGTGTTGAACGCAGCCAGTTTGCCGGCAGGAGAAATTCACAGCGACATTTCGCAGAACAAGCGTGAAGCGACTTTGCGCAAATTCCGCGACGGACAAATTTCCGTGCTTGTCGCAACCGACGTAGCAGCGCGCGGTCTTGACGTGCCGACGATCAGCCACGTCTACAATTATGACTTGCCGCTGTCAGCAGCTGACTATGTGCACCGCATCGGTAGAACCGGTAGAGCAGGACGCTCTGGCATTGCGATTTCGTTTGTCAGCGATGAACAGCGATATTTGGTTCCGGACATTGAGAGAGTGACCGGTCGCGAGTTGGACCCGGACAGCCCATTTCGCAAAACGCGCGATGGTGGCAAAGGCGGCAAGAACAGCCGCAATCACAAGTCTAGAAGCGGTGGCACAAACAGAAACAGAGGCTACAGCAACAACGGTGGCAGAAGCTTCGGCACCAGAGAAAGAACGCATACTTCGGTAGCAGGTGCTCGTGTTGAGAGTGGCGAGTTCGAAAACAACGTGCCGCAAATACAAACAAAAGACCGCGTCGTCGTCGTTGAAAGCCACAAGCCGGCTCGGGAATTCAACGAATTTAGAAAGCCCAGAGAAAACAACGAGTCAAGATTCGGCGAAAGAAACAAAGAATTTGGCGGCAAGTCCAAAGAATTTGGCAGCAAGGCGAAAGAATACGGCGGCAAGTCGAAGGAATACGGCGGTAAGTCGAGAGAATTCGGCGGAAAGTCCAAAGAATTCGGTGGCAAGGCGAAAGAATACGGCGGTAAATCGAAGGAATACGGCGGTAAATCAAAAGAGCACGCAAGCAAGTGGAACGATTTTGGCAGCAAACCTAAATCGTTCGGCGGCAAGTCGAAAGAGTTCGGCGGCAGTAAATCTGAAGGATTTGAAAGCTTCTTCAAAGACAGCTACGCCGAAGTCTTCAGTGACAGGAAGAGCCGCCCAGGCTTCGGACCAAAGGCACGCCCAGGCCAATCTTCGCGCCACGGTCAATCCGCATCTGCGAGACACCGTCAATCGAACGGCTCGAGCAATCGCAAACCGTCAGGCAACAAACTCGTCAGCATCGGCAAGAAGCGCGGCAGCCGCTAGCTAAATCGTAGCTAATGAAGATGGTTGTAAAACCCGTCTCAGCTCAGGCTGGGTGCGGCGTTCATGGCGCGCCGCTGTGATATCCTTGCAAGGTTTCTCGCCTGATGTCAGGCGATTACCGCAGTCCCTAATTCGGACGAATGGCGGCGTTGTTATTGAGTGCTGAGCGGAAGCGATTCGCGAAATTGGTATCCAGCAGTCAGCCCGAAAACAATCAGATAGAAGAAGCCAGGAGAAACAACATGCGCATCCGCAAGAGCATTGATAAAGCTGCGTTGGCAACTTTGGTCGCGGCTAGTTTTCTCAATTTCGCGTCGGCGACGGAAGCGGCGACCAACAAGTCCGGCAAAACCAACGCCGCCAACGGCAAGCTCGCCAGCGCGGAGCCGATACGCGACCTCGACGAAGGCGCCAAGCAGTGCCGCCAGCCGGCTGCAGCTCCCATCGCCGCACCGCTACTTGCATGGCAGCCGGAAGGCAACGAGAAGCCGCGCATTGCGATGTTGTGCATTCACGGTTTCAGCATGCACAAAGGCACCTACGCACCATTCGGCAAAGAGATGGCGAAAAACGGCATCGCGACTTACGCTCTGGACATGCGCGGATTCGGCGAACGGCAAAAAATCGACGGCAAATCCGAACTCGACTTCGACGGCAGCCTCGCCGACATTAAGGAAGCGCTCGAGCGCATACACAAGAAAGACCCGAACGTGCCGGTGGTCATCATCGGCGAATCCATGGGCGGCGCGATTGCATTGCGCGCGACGGCGCTCTTTCCGGAGCTCGTCGCCGGGCTGATTTCGTCCGTGCCCGCGCGCGACCGCTTCGGGCTGGAAGGCGAAGGCGGCACAAAGATGAAAGCAGGCTTGCAAATCATGTTGGGCGGCGCGAACAAGGCGATGACCGACTCCGCGATGGCGGCAGTCAACCAGATGAGCACCAAAGAAGAAGTGCGCAACGTCTGGCGGAAGGACCCGTTGATGCGCACCAGCTTTTCGCCGAAAGAATTCATGCAGTTCGACAACTTCATGGCGGGCAATTTAGAAGCTGCCGCGTTGGTGAAGGAAAAACCGGTGCTGTTTGTTCAGGGCAGCAACGACAAATTGGTACGTCCGGCGGGGACTTGGAAATTGTTCGAGCGGCTCGGAACGCCAGTCCGGCAGATGGTTTTGAGCAAGAACTCGGAACACTTGATTTTCGAAGAAGGGCAGTTCAATCCCGAAGACATCAAGTTTGTTCTAACGTGGCTTGATAGAAATATTGCACCTCTTAATCCTGCAGTTGCAGATATTAAGAAGGAACTGCCAGTGGTGGCATCGAAAGATGAGTACGATGGTGCTAGGAACTTTGCAGGTGTTGGTGCTGTTGGTGGCGCGACCGGTGGAGTGAATTCAGGAGCTTCATCAAATGCGGCGAAAGCTGGAGCTGATGCTGCGGTTAATTTGCCGGCACCGCCAGCGATGACTGAGTTTAAGAATAGGATTGAAACGAAAGTTCGACCGAAAATCAGTTATTGGATAGAACTCAACCGCAGCGGCAAAATTTTCCGCTGCAACAATCAAACCGAATTTAAAACCGGCGACGCAATACGCTTTCACTTGATTCCGGAAAGCGAAGGTTGGGCGTATCTGGTCATGAAAGCGAGCACCACCGGCAAGAGCGATTTGCTTTTTCCGAACAAAAATTTCGGAATGGACAACCACTTGAAGCCAGGCAAAGACTACGCGATACCCGCGGAAGGATGGATGCAATTCGACAGCAATCCGGGCACGGAGAAGTTGGGGCTGGTGTTCGGCCAAGAGAAGTTCGACGTGACGCAGGAGATGATCAAGAGCGGTAATTTGACCTGCTTGAACGTCCCGCCCTCGCAAGAAGGCAAGAAAGAACTCTGCGTGACCCGCATGAAACTGTCCTGGGACGATCCGTCACCAGTGATGCTCCCCGACGACTTTTCGCCACTGTCACAGGTGGCCAGCCCGAGCGGCAGCAGCCTTGTGCGACTGACTTCGACCAGTGGCGAGATGGTTTCAGCAAGTATTCAGCTATTTCATGGGAAATAGCTCTGGCACAGACGGAGCCTTAACCTCACGCGGGCTTTCGACCCAGCCACCCCTTGGAACAAGAGACTATTTCCAATGAACTTCATGAGCATAGCCAACAGCTTGTCAAGAATGATATTCTGAGCATGTCCCACCGCCTCTTCTGGCGGTTATCGCAATCACCGACTATGGGCGAGTGGCGGAATGGCAGACGCGCTAGACTTAGGATCTAGTGTAGCAATACGTGTGGGTTCAAGTCCCACCTCGCCCACCATGTTTCAATACCTAATACAAATAATTTACTGTTATCACGCTCAGCTGATGTTATTTATAGATGAGTGAACTTCGAGACGCCTTGCCATCTTTTGAAGATTGCATCGAGCTAGATCCAGCCGATTTGGCTGTTTATCTTCTAGAATTCATCAATTCAAGAACGCTAATTTCAATGCGAGCTTCCGACTGGATTCACAGCCAAACGCAAAAGTCATACTCCGAGACTGAACTACCACGAATAAAAGAGGCACTTCTAGAAGCGTGGGCATGGCTTGAGAATAACGGTCTTATTGGTCTCGATCCCTCTCAAACTTCAGGTAGTCTATGGCGCGTTGTGACACGCCGCGGTCGCGCTCTAAAAAACCGTTCCTCTATACAATCGTTTCAAAAATCAATTTGCTTGCCGCGAGATTTACTTCATCCCGTAATTTTCTCAAACTGCTGGGCTGACTTTTTAAAGGCAAAGTATGATCAATGCGTCCTTTCTGCTTTCGCAGAAATCGAGTATCGGGTTAGGGAATTATGCGAACCGCATTTTAAAACTGAAGAGCTAATGGGTGTAAATCTGTTAAGACGCGCATTTTCGTCCAAAGGTGGACCTCTATTTGATCCAGAAGATGTGCCTGCCGAGGCAGATCGATTAATCGAGTTAATAGCAGGCAGCTATGGTTGGTGCAAAAACCCGCAAAGCCACAGAAGAGTTGGGCTAGCCGATCCACGAGAAACAGGTCAATTATTAGTTCTTGCAAGCTATTTGCTTGAAATGGTTGAGAAACGAGGAAGAACTGTCTCAACACATAAAAGTGTGGTTTTTGTTGAACCCAATCTTTCAACCGATATTTGAAAATTTCCCACAGAAAGAAGTTCAGGCGCAGACTTTCTGTACAGTAGCTTTTTGACAGTTACTGACCTGACCCCAAAAAGCTGAACCACGCCAAGTGGATTTTCGAAAGAAAATTGAAGGTCTCCCCACCGCGGGGCCGGCTTAAATTGGACTTTCTCGGGCATCTTTAGCTTTGTTGATCTGAAGATTCGCATTGTGAGCGAATTCCGTAGGGGTGAAGAACTTCAAGGAAGTGTGAGGCCGCTGGTCATTATATTCCCTTCTCCAGTCCTCAATTTTCACTCTGGCATCTTCCAGTGACATGAACCAATGAAAGTTCAAGCATTCATCTCGAAATCTGCCGTTGAAGGATTCGGCATACGCATTGTCTTTAGGTCTTCCTTTTCGTGAGAAATCAAGCTCGACGCCATTTTGGTAGCACCATTGATCAAGCACTTTCGAGATGAACTCCGGGCCGTTGTCGCAGGCTTCCCTCTGGAGAATGCGATAAATTCTAGAGCTGCCACCACTTGCTCACCCTTTATGCTCATGTCTACCTCAATTGCAAGACATTCGCGCGTGTACAAATCAATGACTGGAAGTGTTCGTATTCGCTTGCCACAGAACAAGGCATCAGAAACAAAATCCATCGCCCAGACGGAATTGGGTCCGGTGATGTGAAATTGATTTTGTCGGCCCTTAGCAGTCACATGCCGCTTCGGTCTCTTCTTCAAAAGCGAAACTCCTTCCTCTTTGTAAAGTCGGTATACCCCCTTGTGATTCATCAGCCAGCCTTCTCGCAAGAGCAAAATATGAATTCGGCGATATCCGTATTTCGGACGTGAAAACGCCAGATCTTTTATCCGCTGTCGAAGAAGCGTGTCATCTCTTCTTGTCGATTTGCGCGTCCAGGTCGAACGAGCCAAATTAAATAGTGCGCAAGCTCTTCGTCCACTCACCTGGTACTTTCGAACATATTCGTTGACCAGCTCTTTTTTGCGAGAAGGCTTTAAAGCTTTTTTGAAAGTGCATCTTGCAGAATGATCTTATCCAGTGATAAGTCCTCCACAAGCTGTTTTAGCTTTTGATTTTCAGTCTCAAGATCACGCATGCGCCGCAGTTCGTATGTGGAAATACCGCCGTACCTTTTCTTCCAGTTGAAAAATGTAGCTTTAGCAATTCCGAGCTTCCGGCAAACTTCTTCGACTGGTGTTCCCATGTCGGCTTGCTTGAGTGCCCACGACATTTGTTCTTCTGAGAATTTGGACTTTTCATGGGTCAGTTCCTTTCTGTTTGGCATTTTACAATGCCGAGAAAGTCTAGTTAAGATTGGCCCAGCTTTTTGGGAAGGCCTCAGAGGCGCGATTACAACGATGTTAGACCACACGGATCACTAGGACTGCTAACACCAACGGAGTTTTCTATCTTCTTCAACAAGCAAGATTTGTCTGCTTGACGTGGAACAACTAAATGGTGCAGGTCAAGCAACAGGGTTTGTTCTCGCCGCGCATATCATTTTTGTGCTGGCAATCCAAAACATGTCAAAACCGGCTTTCACCGACTCGCTCTCAGAAGTGCATATTCGCATCGTTTTTGGCCGGCTCGGCGTCTTGCCTCATTTGAGATCCAAACCATTACAACCCCGTTGCCTCATTTGAGATCTTACTAGTTGGTTCGAGTTTCGATACTAAAGAAAATGCTTCTTCGAAGATCGAGATACTCGAAATTTGTTGGCTGGTGTCGGTGGGCATGTTCTCTTTTCGCCACTGTTTTAGTCGCGAAAATATGGAGGTACGCTGACCCTTGTTGGCGATATCTGGGTGCTTTTCTACGAGCAGCCGGACGAGTCCATTCCCCGAAATATTTGGTTGCTCCGCGAGCACAGTCAAAGCAAGTTTCCAAACGTCTTCAATATTGGTTTTCTTACCTGGCTTCAGTCGAGCGAACTCAACCGGCAGCGAATGCTCATGGCGCCACTGGCGCAACTTATCAGTAATAGTTGTGATCTGAGACGCTCTAATTTTATCGGGATATCGTTGGTTGATAAATCGAAGCACATCTCTTGGTGTCATCCAGGGATCGCTATCGAGTTCAACGCAGACCTCAACCCAGACATCATCAAGAATCGTCTTCCGTCCTTTCTTGTTGCCAGGATAAGGAGCCGTCGGCGTCCAGACTTTGGATCGCCGCACTCGTTTTAGTGTCGGCTTAGCTACTTTCACTTTCGATTCTGCCGGAGCACTGGCACGTACGAATTGCTTCAACACTTTAAGACCAGCGCCCTCAGAAATCTCAATCTTTGTGGACCAAAACTCAGCCTGGAGCTTCTCCAATTCAGTAAGAAGCATCACCGGGTCTAATGAGTCGAAGTGCGCTTGTTGCTTCTGCTTCGTCTCTTGTGGCACGTGAGCGCTTCCTATCAGGCGTTGGTATGGCGTAGCAGCCTGCTCGTAGATTCGCCTAACATTGCCGCCCTCACGCTCCTTACTGGAGAGTTTTAGTGATGGCTGAAAATAGTTGACATACAATCGTGCAACCGAATAGAGACGCGCGAGAATTTTCCATGATTCCTCACCTTCAAATCGATCGTGACCGATCAGACGTCGAACGATTGAGCCATTTTTCTCCTCAACATGTGCTTGATCATTCTTTTTGTACTCTCGCGAACGCGTGAACGTGATGCGCTCGGTCTTGCACCAATCCAGCACACCGTGATTGATGAACTCGCTGCCATTATCAGTATCGAGCCCGAGAAGCGGAAACGGAATTGTCGCCCGAACATCGTGGAAGGCGCGCAATACTGAAATCTCTGATTTGCATATCAACGCTTTGCACTCGGTCCACCCTGTTGCAATATCCGTCATGGTCAATGTATGGAGGAACTGTCCACTTGCGGTACTACCGCCGTGCGCAACAAGGTCAGCCTCGAAAAATCCTGGCTGGACGTCGTTCCAATCTGAGTAAGTCCTAATCGGAATGTGCTTCTTCAGTAAATATCCGGGCTTTGTCGTACTCTTGCGCCGTGGATATTTCTTTCTCTCTTGCTTCAGCAATCGATCCATCGAAGAGTGGCTCAGATTCAGAAGTTTCTGTCTCGTTGTGTCTGAAATATTCAAATGTCCAAATCGTTCCAGCGAACCGATGAACGTCGGCAAGAAAGGAACCAATCGCTTTGAGCAAATCCTATTGCTCGCTTTCCAAATCTCGATAAGTGCGCTCGAAACCTCATCGTCATACTTGCGCGTTCTTGCTGGTGGCTCTGTCGAGACCGCGGGTTCTCGGTTCAGCAACACGATCGCATGCTTTCGATTGTAACCGGTGGCTGCGACGAAGCCATCCAGCACTCGTTGCTTCTCGGCCCAGGAGACCTGCGCATACATTGGGCGGAGTGCCTGCAGTAGTTCCTTCCTTGATTTGAACGTCATTTTTAGCCTCATGTTCGCCCTCCCCAGGAGGGGTTAGATTTTCAATGAGGCAACGGTTAGTCAATAGTTAGATTTTTAACGGAGCAATGCGCTAGCAGGCCAAAAACATGCGATTAACAGGCCAATTTGAAATGCGATTTGCCGGCCAAAAAAATGCGAATACGCACAGAAGCGCAGGATTTGATCTACGCCAACCGAATAGATGAGGCACTCGCCTCCCTCGATTGCATCATCGCAAGACATCCCGATGACGGTCTTGCCTACGCTGTTCGCGGCGACGCGCATTGCTCTGCCGGCGATTACGGCAGCGGTCTGGAAGACTAGGCAAAAGCGATTAGCGTAGATCCAACTTTATACGTGCCCTACACCAACAGAGCGCACGCTTACACAGAATTGCGGCAGTTCGAGAAAGCACTCGCCGACATCAACAAAGCGCTCGCGATGGACCCCAGCAACGCAATCTCGTTCGACACGAGAGCATGGATTTACTCAGCGCAAGAAGATTATCAAAAGGAGATCGAAGACTACGACCGAGCCATCGCCCTGGATCCCGGCAATCCTGAATACTATATCCACAAAGCCGAAGCGTATCGCAAATTATCGAAGTTCGGCGAAGCGCTCAGATGCTGCGACGAAGCCATTCGGGTAGACCCTAACTCAGCGGCGCCCTACAATGCCCGCGGTCGCACTCATTATCTGAATGCTGATTACCAAAAGGCTGTCGACGATTACTCGACGGCGATCAAGATTGCACCTGACTTCACGAATTCATACGAGTATCGCGCGGAAGCGTATCAGAGGCTCGGCAAGTTCAAGCTGCAGATTGCCGATTTGACCACTGTATTGAAATACTACCCAGACGCTTCCGACCTCTACGAAAAACGCGCTGTCGCATATTCACTCATCGGCAATTCGTCGGACGTCATTGCAGAATGCACTTAGGCTGTCAATTGCGGGCATGAATGCGATCAAGTTCTATCAGTACAATCAAAGGCATACGAAAGCCTCAACATGATCGACAAAGCGATCGAATCACGAAGCAAACTTCTAAAATTTGACCCGACAAGCATTCAGGATTTGCGCGTCCGCGCCAAACTCTACAACTTGCAAGGGCAATTCGCTCTTGCAACAGCTGACAGCAATAGAGCAGCAAAACTTTCGAACCAGTTGATTTGCCGCGACTGAAAATCTCATTAGGCAAATTTAGATTCACAAACATCATGGCCACGCGCTTCCACCACACACACTTCTATGGGTTGGCGCACATTTACAGCGCCTGCCGCATTTTTCACCTTCGTACTCGCTCCTCGTCCCACTAGAAGAGTTCAACTCTCGGGAGAGAGAAAGCAACTACATAGGAAAACTGATACTCAGACTGCCAGGCCCACAGAAGAAATAATTTTGCAATCACCATAAAGTGTGAATTTCGCATGCTCGTGAATTAATGCTCTGTCCCGCGGGAACCGATCATGTCCGGGGTACGATACTTATCGGTATCTTGTTCGAGTGTCGCCCAATATTTGTTTCTCCTTGTGGCTGTAGCGCAGACCATAGGAGTTAGCGCAACTTACATTGCCCAGGGGGGGGAAGTCAGTGAAAACACCGTGCAAAGACATCATTATCGTTCTGCCAGGGATTATGGGAAGCGTTTTGTCCAAGAATGGTAGAGATTTTTGGAACATCTCAAAGACATCTTTGTATGACTATTTGAAGACTCGTGGCGATTCGCTTTTGCAATTGAAGCTTGATCTTAATAATGATAATGACGGAGTTTCAGCTACGTCCCTAATGCATGACCATGTTATTCCTGGTTTCGCACGAGTAGATGGATACAATAAACTAGTAAAAAGACTCAAGGACGAATTCAACCTCACCGTTGGGTCTATCAATGATGAAAAACCCGCGAATTTCTTTGAGTTTCCTTATGACTGGCGACGAGACAACCGTCAAACCGCTTCAAAATTGAAGGCCTTGATTGATAGAGCGCTTGCCACTTGGAGGGAGGATAGAGAATTACCTGATGCCAAAGTAATTCTAATCGCGCACAGCATGGGAGGGCTTGTCTCCCGGTACTATTTAGAGGTTCTGGGTGGATGGCAAAATTGTAGAGCCTTAATAACTTTCGGGACACCTTTTCGTGGGTCTGTGGACATTCTGGAAGGTCTTCATTCGGGAGTGCACAAGGCAATGAGCGACCTTACTGACGTCGTGCGTGGGCTTCCATCTGCCTATCAATTACTTCCCATTTTTGAAATGGTGCGTCACGAAGATCGCTTTAGGCGAGTTGCTGAACTCGAATGGGGTGGCAAGCTTGATCCACATCTCACAAGTGATGCACTTCAATTTCATAGAGAAATAGAGGCGAAAGTCGATGAAAATCGACAACGCGCTGAGTATCAAAATCAGGGGTACAAAGTTATCCCTTTTGTAGGAATTGGACAGCCAACAAAATTGTCGGCCGATTATCAGAAAGATACTTTGAAAATATCAAACGAGCGACCGCACTGGATTGACGATGAGTCGTTAAGTGACGGGGATGGTACTGTTCCACGATTGTCCGCCATTCCAATTGAATATTCGAATGAATTGCGAGAAACCTATCTCATTGAGCGTCACGGCAGCTTGCAAAATAATGATCAGTTGTTGGCGGACGTGGTTGAGAGAATTAGGCGCATGCAGAGCGACAAACTTAAGGCCATAAGAGGTGAAATAGGTCTCAATGCGAAAAATGGTATTTCACTTGAGCTACCTCCTCTGTTTGTCAATGAGCCTGTTTGTTTTACTGCAACCGTAGCCGGAGTTGCTCATGTACCGAAGGCCCTAACTGTGAGAGTGAGCAATGCTGTCACGAACGAAGTGGTTGTTGAAGATGCCCATATGGTTAGGAGCGGCGATAAATTCGAGCTTCGGGATTTGATTCTTGGTCAAGGTCGATTCAGGCTTTTGATTGAAGCGGATGCGCTTGATGATATTCCCTCAATTTGCGAATTAACGGAAGTGGTTTAGTGCATGGGATGGCACTGGTCAAAGTTTAATAGAGTTTCGTTAGCAAGATATGTATTGCCTGAGGTAAGTACATTCCTGAGTGGTCCATGTGCAGGAAACGCTAAAATCAAGTGCATTCACAATCTTGAGCAAAGCGTACTTTCCTACCAACAAGAGCCCGCGGGCAGGCTCGAACTACTCGAAATAATTTACAACTCTGTGCTGGAAAAGAAAATCTGGTATGCCCCAGAAACTTACAATCCTGCATCCGCTTTGCAGACCATTCGAACCCCAGAAGAAATTTTCAACGGCGCTCCACCATCAGGAACTTGCTTGGATCTGTCAATTCTATTTTGCGGACTGTGCCTGCATTATGAACTGCTGCCGTTTCTAGTAATTTTGGATGGGCATGCATTTGTTGCAGTTTCAACAAAACATGGGTTAAGAGACTGGGGAAATCCTCGACGCAAATATCTAGAAGACCTCTACATCGAAGAACTGAAAGACTTCAAGAAATTCAAAAAGCTAATTGATTCAAACGACTTTGTTCCGATCGAATGCACCGGTTTTTCAAAAATTGCACCAGATGTTCTAGATGGTAATTATCCTGAGGCAAAGAATCGAACTGATGGCATTTTTGACTTTCAACAAGCTCTAGCGAGTGGAAGAGAACATTGTGAGCTTGAACATCGAGACTTTTGTTATGCGATAGACATTGCAGTTGCGCAAAATTACTGGAGAATTGCGCCCGATTCGGAAATTTATGAGCAGATGAAGTCTCCGATGAAAAGTTCATCAACTCACCTACTTAAGAATGCAGGTTTGAACATTGCATCTGTGCCTTCAAAAATGAAAGAGCTTTTCGTTTCAACTTTTCAAAACACAGTATTGAGCAGAGACCATAATGAAGCAAATCGAGCAGCGCTGCTAAGACGAATTGATCAATTCTGGATTCAAGGCTTTTTGCAGAAAGCACCACTTAAAGAACTTGATTTCAATCTTGAGAAGGAAATATTCGTCTCATCGTCTTTTACCTATAGGCAATCTGAGCAAACTGAATTGTTGAAGGGCTCGGACATATCGGAAATCTTTGATCAGATGGGTGATCGGGGGAGACGATTGTTGATCAGAGGTGACGCAGGATCCGGAAAAACAATCACAGCACTGAACTTATGCAAGCGACTCCTTGATGAAGCAAAAGCACTTCCGGATGCGCCAATTCCAATTCTCCTTCGATTTGGTGGGACCTTTAAAGCTGAAAGTTTTGGAAACTGGATTGTAGACAAAATTTGTACCGAATATCGAGTAAGTCCAAACTTCGCATCCAGCCTGATTAGATCTCAGAAAGTCACGTTCATACTTGACGGATTGGATGAGCTCTCTGAATCGGAGCAAGAATCAGCAATTGCCGCACTCCGCATGTTTGGGAGAACCAACGGTTTGCTTGATATTGTAGTAACGTCGAGACCACTGAGTCGATTCAGTGATTTGGTTGAGATGTTAGGTTTTCAAATCGAACTTATATTGAGACCTATTCCTGTTGACAGATTATTGTCGTGTACGGAAAAGAATGCAAAGCTTTCCGCTCTCAATAGCGCACTAAAAACAAATCCTAATCTTGCGGAAAAGCTATCAAATCCTCTAATTTGCTCGGTTGTTGTAAGTACTTGCATCGCCGACCAGCATAATAATTCCTTAGATTATGCGAACTCAAATAGCTTAGATCTTGTTCGAAACTATTTGGCTCTGTTGATCAATTCGGGAGGCGATAAGATTGCGACATCAAAACGATACACAACCTGGTTAGCAGAGTATTTTCAGCGTACAAACGACCGAGAGATTTCATTGGATCTTCTGCAACCAAATTGTCTTCGAAACCCATTTCAACAAATACTTTATAGATTTATTTTGATCTTGATCGTACTTTGTTGCGTGACGCCAATTCTCATCGCGGTGGAAGATATTTCAATTTTCATTGAGCCAGAGCTTTCTGACGTTTTGGAATATTTACAGATTTCTATTTTTATAAGTGGTGCGCCACTGCTGGCCGGAATTCTTCTAACCAAGATACGACCAAATCGTCGTATTAACATGACGTTAAAGAACGTTGCGCTGGCAATCACAGATCTTCTATTCTCCAAAAGTTTCTATTTGCAAATCTTGTTAGTGGGTGCTCTTGCCGTAATTCTGGCGTACTCTTTCCTTTTGTTTTGGTCTCTTCTACCGAATCTCCAGTATTTTCGCTATGTTGAGCCTCAATGGTTTGGAGCCGCGTTCTTGCTTGGCGCATCAACTTGGTCTCTAGTCCTTTACTGCCTCCGAATTTTTGCAAGATCGCCGCTCACCATGGAGAACAGAGCGATTTCAATTTGGCGTTCTTTGAAGAACGCGACTTTGATTTCAGTGATTTCTTCCTTGATTGTGTTTTGCTCGATGTGTTTGCTTATCGACTGGATGTCGATCATTTATGCCTCAATTCAAGAAGACGATCCAAAAAATTTCTTGAAAAGGTTTGACATTATCGAGTTAATGCAAGTAACAGGGTTTATATCCGTTTTCATTTGGTTGATCAGTGGTGCCGGTGCTTTCTTCCAATATATGGCGCTGAGGGCAACACTCTTCTTTACCGCTGGAATTGGGACCGACTTTCGAGCGACCTTAGACAAATTGGTCAAGGTGAATATTCTTAGACAATCTGGAAATAGCTATTTCTTTTTGCATGATTTGTATAGAGAAGCTTCACTGCCTGTGAAAACCGGAGGAAGTAAGTATTGACGTCTTACAGTCTTAGATTAAAAAGAATATTGCTCACGGCCTTAATTTTGTTGATGGGACACTCCGCTGTCAAAGCTCAAACCTCCTTCAGAATTCAAATCGAGCACGAAGAACGATTGCCTAGCCTAGCGGAAAAATTTCCGCTAGGAGCTCTGTTTGATCTCAAAGAGATTGAAATCGATCGTCGTAACAAGTGGATAAAGATCCCAAAGAATCTTGCAGGTGATTGGTCTGTTGATTCAAACGGTATTGCATTAGTCAAGGAATATTCTTGGGATTCAAAATCCAAGACATGGAACTATATCGGCGCATACCGTGATGACCTTGATGTGGGTGTTAGTTTTGGTGATCAAATTGACAGGAATGGAGATATTTGGGAATACATCGGAACTCCATGCATTACAAAAAAGAAATTAGGGCGCAGAATAAAAATTCAATTCAAACAAAAACCAGATGTCTCCGCCAGCAACTCAGAGCGCATCATTTATCACCATACATATGGGACTGTTTTTGTTGGGGCGAAAGATGGAAAAATTCGTGAGACCTTTCAAAATGAGTCCATTCAAAAATACACAATTTTTATTCGAAAAATGGAGTATGTTTTTTCAATCGTTAATTTCAACATTCTAGGAGAGCCAGAATCCAAGCACCTTGCACAGGGATTAATGGTTAGAATTAAGCCATTTGAAATTCGTGATAGGGGATATGGAAGAAATCTCAAGTACGATTTTGTGCAATACCTTGAACAATCTGGCCAGAAACATCTGATTCCAGATTCTATGCGCATGACTAATGAATGAAAATCTTGCGAACGGATAATCAAGCATCTAAAACCTATATACGACTAATGTTCGTGCTGATGAGCTTTTTTGTCGCTATCAAAGACACTGCAGCAGTTGCGCAGACGCAGCTCAAAATTCAAATTGAACACCAGGAGCGATTAGAAGATCTTAGGCAGAAATTTCCAGTCGGTGGAATTTTTGAATTAGATCAACTAGAACTTGATCGAGACAATCAATGGGTAAAAATTCCAAAATCAATATGTGGAGTTTGGGGGCACTCGTATGGACGTAGACTCGCAAAATCGTATGACTGGAATTCAAAAACAAACAGTTGGGAATTCAATCAAGCCTTTCACCAGATTGTTGATCACGATTCCGGAAGAATTATTGGAAATCAAAGGGACCGAGCCGGAGACATATGGGCATATACCGGAATTCCTGCGTACACTAAAAGAGAAAAGGGTGAACTCTTCAGGTATCAAATTAAACAAAAGGTCGACAAGGCTGATGTCACCCCAAGCTCAATAGCCTTTTCTCACGCCTATACAACGATTTGGATGAATAGTGCCTCAAGAAGCATCGTAGAGGTGAAACAGATAGAGTCAATACAAACGTATGAGCGTTTCGGTCGCAGCCTGAAGTGCAACTTTTCTGTTGTGAATTTTGATGAGGAGGGAAACCCTATGTCAAAGTCGGTAAGTCAATCATTCATGAATCGACTAGACAACTTTTCTCCTCAACGAAACGGCTATGGTAGAAATCTAGAAGCTGACTTCATTCAATTTCTGGAAGTCTCAGGGCAGAAGGATTTGATTCCATGACCTGCACTGAGGTTGCTCTTGACCTTCAATTCCCCTATTTCGCTTGCGCCGCATTTTGTAGTGAAGATAGCTAGCGTCCTTGCGAATTGTGCATATTCGCATCGTTTTTGGCCGGCTCGGCGCATCAATTTGGCCGGCAAGCCGCATAGTTTTTGGCCACCCTGCCGCATTTAATTTTGGCCGGTCAGGCGCATTAATCTGGCCGGCAAATCGCACGTTTTTGGCCGCTTGATAAGCGCAAACTTAACTGCGAATCATTAACCACAAAGGTCTTCAACATCTAGCACATCCCGCTTGTCGGCGATTCTAACAACTCACTCAGTGGGAGGTTTGATGGTCGATGGCTAGACCGAGGAAGGCAATGAATTTACACAGAGAAATCTTGCGGCACGTGCTCGACTTGAAGTTGAGTGGCAATCAAACACATTCGATTTTGAATGTCTCGCGTGGCACTGTCCACGACTGTGCTAAACGCGCTCAGGCTGTAAATCTTGACTGGGCTCAAGTTGAGTCGTTGTCAGACGATGATCTTTTCGCGCTTCTTTTCCCGGACAAACCGTTGAAGAAAGTGGAAGACTACCAGCTAGATTGGGAGAAGGTTTTCGCAGAATTAAAGCGTCGAGGCGTGAAACTGCAGCTTTTGTATGATGAACGCGTTGAATCGCAAGGATTGCGGCTCAGCTATTCGCAGTTTTGCCGTCGCTTCAAAAAGTGGGCGGCCACGAAAGACATCTCCATGCGGCAAGTTCATCTTCCCGGCGACAGTCTCTTCATCGACTTTAGTGGCATGACAGCATCCATTACTAACCCGGAAACCGGAGAAGTCACTGAAGCGCAGATTTTTGTTGCAACCTTTGGCGCCAGTAATTTCACCTACTTTGAGGCCGTAGCATCTCAAAAACTGCAGGACTGGATTGAAGCCCACATAAGGGCATTCAAATATTTCGGAGGCGTGCCCAAGTTCGTGGTTCCGGATAATTTGAAGGCAGCGGTCGTCGACGCCGAGCAATTTGATCCGATTTTGAATCGAACATATCAGCGCTTTGCCGCTCACTACAAAGTTTGTGTGAAACCTGCCCGCCCGCGCAAACCGCGCGACAAAGCCAAGGTCGAAAAAGGCGTGCAGAACACTGAATATCGAGCACTTGCAAAACTCAGGAATAGAACCTTCTTGAGCCTTCACGAACTAAATCAAGAACTCGCATTGCTCCGAGAAGAAACAAACAATGAACCCTTTCAAAAACTTTCCGGCACTAGAAGGACATGGTTTGAACAAGTGGATAAACCCGCCTTGCGCCCGTTACCCGCCGAAGACTTCGAATTCGAGAATTGGATAGTCGGATATCGGGTGCCTCGCGACTACCACGTAAACGTGCAAGCACACCACTATTCGGTGCCGTTTAACCTTGCACACCAGGTCGTCGACATTCGATACACCAAACACGTAGTCGAAATAATGCATGGAAATACTCGTGTCGCCAGCCATTTGCGCAACTGGGCCGAGGGGCAAACTACAACTGCAACTGAACATCTAACTCCTTCCCATGCCTTGTATCGTGGCTTGTCACCGGAATATTTTCTCGAGCAAGCTGCTCTGATTGGACCGAACACCAAAACGGTCGTGGAGACACTTCTGAAATCGAAGCCGTATCCGCAGCTCAGCTATTCTGAATGCTTCGGAATCGTGAAAACATTGAAGTCAGATTTCGGAGAAGAGGAGGTCGAACTCGCTTGCATTCAGGCGATTCGCCTTCAAACAATTGGATATCGCGTCATAAAAAATATTCTAAAGGCAGACGTAAAAAACCTGCCAGAGCAGCTGACGCTTCGTATCGGCAACATTGACCATGAGAACATACGAGGCTCGAAATACTACCACTAGCGAGGACTGCAAATGCTAAAACATCCGACAATTGAGAAGCTGACAAATCTGGGCCTGACCGGAATGATGCGCGCACTAGAGCAACAAAATCAACTACAGGATGCAAACACTCTGTCTTTTGAAGACCGGCTTGCATTGCTCGTCGATGCCGAATGCTCTGAGCGCGATACAACGCAATTTACCAAGCGTCTCAAGGCGGCTAAATTGCGAGATAGCGCCTGCGTTGAAGACATTGATTTCAAAGCAAATCGAGGAATTGACAAACGCCTCATTGCGCAGCTTGCTGAAGGGCAGTGGCTCATTGACCACAGAAATGTATTGATCACCGGTAAAACTGGCGTCGGCAAAACCTACCTAGCCTGCGCTCTTGGACAAAAGGCGTGCCGCCTAAACCATTCGGTATTGTACTTTCGCGCACCGCGATTCTTCCAGGAATTGACTGTTGCGCGCCTCAAGAACACATATCAGTCTACGCTGGCTAGACTCAAAAAAAGTCGTTTGCTCATCCTGGATGATTTTGCGCTCGTGCCAATCACTGAAGAGCAATGCCGAGACATGCTGGAGGTCGCCGATGACCGCTCTGGAACAGGTTCTTTCATCATTTCATCACAACTGCCAGTTAAAGACTGGTACCAAACTTTTGCAAATGCGACTTTAGCCGACGCAATTCTTGACCGCGTGGTACATGGATCATATCGGCTCGAATTAGGTGGTCCAACGCGCCGAGATCCGAAACACGGAGAAAAAGCGTGAACACCACTGAAGACCTTCTTGGCAAACGGACAAATTAAATGCGACTAGCAGGCCAAAAACATGCGATTAACAGGCCAATTTGAAATGCGATTTGCCGGCCAAAAAAATGCGAATACGCAAA
>PNKB01000001.1 GCA_013997645.1 Cyanobacteria bacterium PR.3.49 | reverse complement strand
CGCAAGGCAATTAAGCACGGCGGTACTACGCTGCGCGATTATGCCAACAGCGAAGGCGTTAACGGCAATTACCAGCATCAGTCATGGGTGTACGGCAGAGAGGATGAGCCTTGCCGTGTTTGTGGAACGGAAATAGAACGCGTAAAACTTGCCGGTCGTTCTGCTCATTTTTGCGGGCAGTGCCAGAAAAAACTGCGAGTCCGCCGGAAGTAGGCGGGATTTTGAAGTTCACAGCTTTTATTCTTGGGTTGCAAGACCGGGCCTGGACAACTGCGCGACTGTGTCTGTGATATGCAAGTAACTGAGAATGCAGAAAATGCAATTGCACAATAGCCCGAGGCACGCCACTGCTTTACCCGCTTCCGTGCGAAACGGAAAATCGTTTGGACCTCCAACTGAAGCGAATATTCCCATGAATGAGTAGTACAGAATGGCGGCGAGGGCTGTTAAACAGCCGCGTTGAGCAATCCACGACCGGTTCTTTAACCATTCGAATAACAGGCAAGAAAAAATTGCCAGTGACAAAGGCAGAGCGAACAGACCACAGATTCCTATTCCAAAACTTATGCAAGCCATACGCTCCATGGCGGGATTGTTAGTCAGAGTCGCTATGACGGAAAGCGCAATCGAGATGATTGATGCTGCAGATGCAAGACAAACAGTTCCAAAATAAGCTATCTGAGTGATTTTGAAGAATGAACCTATCATCAGAACATTTCCCGATTCACTGCCAAGGAAAGGTGATGCCAAATATGGTGGCTAACTCTAGTTTAGCCAATATCTTATGTCGCCATTTCCATTCTACATTACGGGACTTTTCCCTTTTCTCATCGACTGAATAGCCATGCAAAAGGCGGCAGGAATGCAGGCGACCAATATAAAACAAATGAAGTGCTGCACGGTTGCCACAGCCAGAGCCAATTCTTGATTGAGCCCGGAGGTTTTCATCAAGCCCTGGCTGAGCAAGTAATGATATCCACCCACTGAGCCGGGCGTCGGTACGAGCACTCCAATCGAGCCAATGGTGAAGGTAATGAGCGTATTGAGAGGAGTTACTTTGTCTTGAATGTCGAACGCCAGGATGACCAGATAAAGATTGAGCCAGTAGCAAACCCACATGACGGCGCTCAAAAGAGCGATGGGCAAGTAAGCGACAGGGTTGGTCAATGATTTTGTCCCCTCGCCGAATTGATCGGAAAGATCGGCAAATTTTGTCGCCCACTTTTCCGGCAGCTTTGCTTTAACGAAAGGCATTTGCAAAATCCAGCTGATGATTTTGTGCACGTGCGGCAAAACACCAAGACCAACAAAAGTAGCGATGGTCAAGCCGATGCCTCCCGGAACGAGCCAGCTGGGCAATTCACCGAAAATCGACTTGGGGACCACCATCAAAGTAATGCCGAGCAAGAGAGCCAGGAATGCGATGTCCAGCAGCCGGTCGATGAACATTGTGGGCAAAACGCCCGCCACCGGCAGTTTCTCACTGCGAGAAATAGATACGAGGCGAACCACTTCGCCGCCCCGAGGCACGGCGATATTGACCGCATATCCCATAATCACAGCGCTGAAAGAATTAAAGAGGCTGATTTTGTGTCCGTCAGCGGTTAATGGATTAAGCAATAAAATCCAGCGCACGGCGCGAATCACGTGGCTGATAATGCCATTGATCAAGAGCAGCAGCAAAAAAAGTGGATTGGTTTTGACCGTATACGCCCAAATTGCCGCCAGGTCGCAGCCGCGAAAAGAAAAATAGAGCAAAGCCGCCGCTGCGCCAATCATGACTACCTGCTTTATCAGGCTCTGGGCGGTTTTCTTTTCCGGGGAAGGCGTCGCTTGCTGCGCGCTTTGATTTTCGGTCTGTATCATGGCTGCCTGCTTTGCGGGTTCTTACGAATTCAACAAGCAATCGTACATTACAAAGACTGATTGGACGAGTGGCTGATATTTCATAGAGCAAAAGCGAAATAGATTGTTCTTCTTAGAGATTCGGTAGTGTTTATAAGGGGTATGTGGGAAATTGAGGAGAGCGGGCTACCTTTTCTCCCCCTTCAGTTCGGCACGAGCCAAATTCTTGTGCCTGCCTCAGTTAGTAAGTGTTTCAACGGAATCCAGCTCGGTGACTTAAATGGTCGACAAAAAGAAAAATGTTCTCCTAATTGAAGACGACCCCAAGATTGCTAAAGAGCTGCAAAAAGTTCTGAATTCTGGCGCCGATTTTGCGATGGAATGCGTGGACCAGACGGCGGGATTGAAACGCATAGGCAAGGGCGGATTGGACGTCATCCTCATGGATTTGCCGGTCAAGGACGGTCTGGATGCCTTTTTGAAAGTTAAGGCGGAAGCCAGGGTGCCGGTATTGGTATTGAGCGGAGACGACCAGGAAAAAACTGCCGTCGAGGCTGTCAAGCATGGCGCCAGCGACTACATATTAAAGAGCGGTATCGATGACCGCATGCTTTATCAGTCAATTCGGCATGCCATCGAAATGAAGAAGACTCAAGAAGAGCTTAAGGACGTGAGCGCACGTCTGGAAACCGCCAACCTCAAATTAGATGCGATGGCCAATATAGATGGCCTCACCGAATTGCTCAACCGCAAAGGTTTGGAAGCATCCCTGCAAAATGAATTCAGCCGCGCTCAGCGTGGAGGCTGGCAGTTGGTGGCAGTCCTGGTTGACTGCGACGACTTCGACCGCGTCAATCAAACATTAGGACACGCAGTCGGAGACGTTGTTCTCAAAGAAATTTCCACGCGCTTGCGCGAAACATTGCGTCCCACCGACCACATTGCCAGGCTCGGCGGCGACGAATTTCTTGTTCTTTTACCGGACACTCGTTTTGCCGAGGGCATGTTGGTCGCCGAGAAAGTCCGTCTGGCAGTGGCTGAGAATCCGCTGCGTCTGGCTTCCGAAACCATCAGGGTTACCGCCAGCCTTGGCGTCATGGCTCTGCCTTATGAGTTTTGCTCGATTGAAGAAATGATCTCTCTGGCTCGCTTGGCTGTTCGCGAAAGTAAAATGCTCGGCAAAAACCGGGTGTCATCCGGTGAAAAACACAAATCGCTGGGTGCAGATCGCGAAGTTTTGACGGAATTGACAGAACGTTTGCGCCGAGGCGATTGCTTCAGAGCCGTTTCCATGCCAATTTTCAAACTAGCCAATGAAGAAATCGTTGGTCATGAAATTCTCAGCCGCGGACCGGCCGGTGCTTTTGAAATGCCGGACGACTTGTTCAGAGTCAGCGTTGAGTACAACCTTCTTACTATTGTCGATTTGCGTTGCTTGAAGACTTGTTTGATTCATACAAACGATCCGAAATTTGATCGCAAAGCTCGTTTTCACGTCAATCTTTTCCCTTCGACGATTATCGACACGCCTATCGAGCGGCTCATGACACTTTTCCCCGACAACGGAAAAACGGCCAGTTATTGTGTGGAAATCAGCGAACAGCAATTTATCGGCGATCCCGTGTATCTGCGTGGGCACGTTCAAGCTCTCAAAGATCAGGGTGTAAGAGTGGCTATCGATGACGTTGGTTTTGGCCGCAGCTCGCTGGAAAGCTTGATTATTCTCGAGCCGGACATCGTCAAAATCGATCGCAAATATGTTTCCGGCATTTCTGAAGATCAGGTCAAGGCGCGCAATTTGGAACGTCTTGTGCGCGTAGTCAATGCGCTCGGTTCTGAATTGGTCGCAGAAGGCATCGAGAATAAGGAAGAATTAGCCATACTCGTTGAGATGGGCGTCGTCTACGGACAGGGCTGGTATTGGGGCAAACCCGCTTAGGCAGCGAGTTTTCTTTCGCCGGTTTCAAATATTTCGTGCTTTGCGCACTGAAAATTCGGTTTGCCACGAAAACGGAAAAATTTGAAAAAATCGTGCAGATTCGAAGGCGTTAAATTGACTCATGAGGGAGGAGAATATCTCTTCTCGGGGTGGCTTTCGAATATTGCATTAGTCATCGCCTCAATTTCTTGCCAATCCAAAGGCGTTACGGATGGCGCTGCGTCGCGCGATTCTTCGCTATGTGCCTTGTTTTTCAACAGGTGCTTGCAATACGCATCGAAGACTCCAGCCGCGTTACTCAGTTCGGCAAGACCATAAGATCCGGCTGTTCCTGCCAGTCTATGCGCAATTGTATGCGCTTGAGCCAGCCACTCCAGCTGTTTCTCACCGCCATCTTTTGCCTTTTGCACATACTCTTTTAGCTCGGCAAAGCGTGTGGGAAGCTCGTCTTCATATTCGCGGCGCAGGGTGGTGAGCACGTCGTCCAGAGCTTCATCGTATTCCGCTTCGCTGTCCTTGGCGTCGTCTTTATTGCCTATCATTTGAGCAACCTACGCGCAGAGCAATTTTCTAATTTCGGACGGCAAAGTAAGAGGATCGAAAGGCTTGCTGATCACTCCGGTCGCTCCCAGCCGTGTGTACTGTTCTACTTCCTGCGGTTGCACCTTGGCCGTCATCAGAATGACAGGGATATGTTTCAGCTCGTCATCTTCTCGCAGCTTCAGAAGAGTTGTCGGTCCATCCATGCCCGGCATCATCACATCCAGAAGAATTACATCCGGCTTCTCCTTGCGCGCCAGCTCCAGACCGTCATAACCTGACTCGGCGAGAATCACCTGCCATTTGCCGACATTGGCCAGCGACACCTGACAGATTCTTCTTATGCTCTGGTCGTCGTCCACCATCAGGACTTTATTAATTTCCATTCCGTGTCCATCCAAAGTCCGTCGGTCACTGTACTTTGAGACAAGTGAGACAAGCAAGCTCGGTACCCTTATATAGTTTGCCCGCCTGCCCGAGGTGAAATCTGCAATTTCGCCACAATTTCGCCAACAAAAAGTTCTATCTTTGCCTCAAGTCCAATTCAACCATCGTCCCTTCCGAAATATAAATGAGGTACTGCGCAATGAGCGGCAGTCGTGACGTTTCTGCGAGCGGATTTGAATCCAATATAGCCTGGGCTTCGCAAGAGGGCTTTAATGCCACCACTCTGGCGGAGATCAGCAGCGATGTCTACGGTCCCAATGCCGCCAGACCTACGGCAAAGAGTTTCGACACGAGCATTGCTCACCTGAGCGATTTCCAGATTATCGGCGCCGACAATCAATCTACTCTGGCGGTACTTGCATCAAAACCACTTTCAGCAAAATTAGAAGCGGCGGTCGACAAATTCGAGCAAGCTGCCAATGGCGGACTTACCGGCATCGGCACCGATGAAGCGGGCATGTGGGACGCCATTGCGCCTCTCAACGCCGCAGAGCTGGCTCTCGTCAATGAAAGATTCGCACAGAAGTATGGCAAAGACTATGCTGCATACGGTCAAAAGTGGGATATGCGCAATGAGCTGTTGGACGAGCTGGGTCAAGAAGATCTCAGCCGCTTTGCTCGTTTGATCAAAGACAAGAATATAAATGAAGTGCCTCAGGAATTTAGAATTTCCGGAGATGCGCTCTTGAAGCCGAATTCTGGATTGACGGCAGGGGAGATATCGCGCATTTCGCTGGCTGATGGTCGCGACTACGACGTCTATATTCCGAGAAATGCCGACAGCCGTGCGCCCGTCATCGTGGCAATGCCCGGTGCCGGACTGGGCGATATGAAAGGCGTTATGGCGAACGAATCCGGGCTGACCATCGAAGCGGAAAAGACCGGCTCGATTGTAATTTTTGCCAATCCTAAATCTCGAGTGTTGGACGGTTCTTTAGGCATGGCCAGCGCTTCCTGGAACACCCCGGGGCGCACCAATTTGCCCGGACAAATCGATAATTCTTACGATGATCGAGTCTATATGGACAATGTTTTAAACGACCTGGCGGCGCGCTCTAAGACGGCGGACAAGGTAGGTATGATCGGCTTTTCCGATGGAGCGCGCTTTGCCGAAGTCTACGCTGCCGACCGTCCGGAACGTGTTGCCGGAGTGGTTTCTATGAGCGGCACCTGGATGGAAGGCGACGCTGCTCCTTCCAAAGCCATACCGATGATGATCGTGCATGGAGACAAGGACGAAATGTTGCCTTACAAAGGCGGGCTCGGCGACACATCCGAGGAAACGCCCATTGCCACCAATCTTGATAAATCAAGACCAGCCATGCAAGCAAAAGTCTGGAGTGAAGCCGGCGGCGGCACCGGAGACGTCGTCCAGGTCGCATATGAAAAAGGCGTGGAGCAGCGGATTTACAGCGGTTCCCAACCAGTCGTCGAATACATTGTGCAAGGAGCCGACCACGGCATCCACGATTACAAAAACAACGGCAACCGCTGGATTCAATGGGCCCTGGGCGAACCTCAACTGCAGCATGACTTCGTCTCCAAAGGCGCCGGCTTCCTCAAGCAGCATATCGTGCGCGACCTGACTGGCAAATAATCTGCACAAAGCAGCCTTGTGAAACATCTGCACAGAGACGCTGTGATTATGTGTTTTCTTTCGGTGCCCATGCTGAAAGCGCTGGGAATGTACCTGTCCATGGGACCATCGTCGATCCGTCCAGGATCGAAGCATGGTATTTGACCAGTGCTTGCTCGAATGTAGATTGCAACTCTCTGAGTTGTTTGTATTCACGCGCCGCCCTTGCCACGCTCAATTGTTGCTCCGGCGTCGTGAAGCCGTTTTCCGCAAGGCAAGCTGCAACATCTGACGGTATGACGATCGCCAGCGAGAGATCATCGTC
This sequence comes from Cyanobacteria bacterium PR.3.49, assembly GCA_013997645.1. GTDB lineage: Bacteria > Cyanobacteriota > Vampirovibrionia > Obscuribacterales > Obscuribacteraceae > QKMZ01. The sequence goes on along the minus strand of PNKB01000001.1, from coordinate 110,898 downwards.
ATTCGATGACGGAAAGGCTGTCCATGTTTCTTCCAGCATTTTGACGCCGTGGCTGCTATAGACGCCGGATTGCGAGAGCAAATTCTTGCCGTTGGCATCGACCAGGCGGGCAAGCCGCAAGAAATTCAAGAAGCTGATCGGTGTTCTTTCCACCGTCTCTGCTTCATTTTCAGCCTCCGCGCAAGGGAATAGGTCTGTTGCATGTATTCGCCTTAGCATTTTGATTGCGTGTGCAAGGCTGAATCTCGTCTGCCGGACCAATCGCTGAACTTCGAGAATCAAATGCAGGCTGTCGTTGGATATAAACTGCATGGCGACAAGGGTTTCACCAATCAACGCATGGCGTCGAATTGCCTCCTGTGCCACCATCTCGATGTCGTCGCGCGAGAGCAGACCGACATCCACGCATATCTGACCGACTCGCGTTTTTTGCAACTTTATCTCTTCTTCTTTTGCGAAGGCGACCGAGTTGGGCTTTACAGAAACAATTGCATCGATTGCTTCTTCGCGCGCTATGAGCCCGGTCCGCAGTTGATTCTGCATCTGCACTGCTTTGTCGATGACCACCTTATCCATACTCGAACCTGCCACCAGAACCTTTCCGAGCGGCAGACAAGTCGCTTTTGCAATCTTTAGACCGCGCTTGAGCACGTTTCTGTCCAGCAATTCGCCGTCGACGAGCAAGCTTCCCAATCTGTTCTTTACCGGACTTTCCACGCAAATTCCCAATAAATCCAGCGCCAGATTAAGAGGAACCGCTTTCCTCTTTGCCAGTAAAACAGCCTTGGTGGCAGTATCTCGCGAAATCTGCTCGTCTCTTACAAGGCTCTGTGCTGCCACGAGTGAATGCAAATTATCGAAATCCAGGAGATTTTGCAGAATTAACTGCATGCCCAGCGGCAGCCCGGTTTGGGCAGCACCGAGCAGGCACAATTCGAGCTGCTCTTCCGACGCCAGGCTGCAAGTCAGAATCAGCTCGCCCAGTTGTAGGTTGACTTTAGTGCTATTCATCCTGTCTTCGCTAGATTAATCCCAATGGGAAATATATGCCCAGCAATTGAGCAGATGCCTCTCTCAGGGGCTTTAAGCCGAAAATGTGAACTTTTCGCGTATTACATGAATACTGGCCGGTGCGCCGATAAGAGTGCCGACAAGCGAGGTTGCTAATCTAAACCGCGGCGCAAGCATAGACAGACCGGCAAAACCCGCAGTTATTCCAGCATCCGTCAGAAGATTTTTTCGGGCTGCCGAATTTTCGCCTGAGGACGCTCCTGCTATGTCGGTACCTATCTGCATGTAGCCTCTTGTCACCGGGTTGTATCCCAACACATCGTCCTTGATTTCGTCCCCATTAGTGACGCCGATTTTTCCCCCATTGTCGACTTGCAAGTTAACATCAACACTTTCGGGGCTGCAGAGAATCTTTCTAAGAGCCCATGGAACCGGGCTGTCCAGTGTGAATCTGTAAGTATGCTTGCCTTCCTTGTCGGCAAGATCCGAAAGTTCTCTCACTGGGACCGAGCGCTCCAGACCGAGCGCATTTAATTTGAGAGAAACACCATTGATGTTGCTCAAGAGCGGATAACCTTTATTGCTGCTCAAGTTGAAATTGACATCGTTGAGACTTAGGGACTTCAATGTGCCGATGGGCATGCTTTTGTTAATCGGCAAATCACTCAGTTTGTCGGTTTCGAGCGCAACATGATTTCCTGATTTTGATAACTTTGTCGAGTTTCTGACAAAGTCAGTGACGGGATTGCTGAAGCTTGTACCAACCTTCTCTTCGATGGACCTGAGCATTGATGATGGTTCAATTGCTCCATCAGGAAGTGCGGATACTTGTTTGTACATCGTTGCTACATCATCGGCGATTCCATCTGCCCCGCGCTGTTGAATATCTTGAAGAAGTCCACGAAGAGGATTTGGTCGCTCATCTTTCAACTCGGTTGGATCACTCGATGGCGCTACCACGCCATCTGACTTCGGATGTTCTTTGAGAAACTGCCAGACTTTGTCGTAGACATGCAAGTTATCTTCCGTTGTGTGACCGCCGCCTTTGTACGTGATCTGCTCGACTGCCGTTCTATTTTCTTGATTAGCAAAACGCCTGGTAGTTGTGTTGCCATCGACTGTGGTGGTGCCGGAGCCCGCAATGCCGTTTTGCCTTTTCCAAAACTCGGTGGCAAAATCTGGAGTTTTGAAAGTGGGAATGCCCAGTTCTGAAAGAACGGGCGGTACGTCTTTTAAACCGTCGATGGGAATGACCTCATCGGCGGTGCCATGTGTGCTGATGACCGAAACCGGAAATTTCGGCTTTGGCTCTTTGCCGCTCATCGCGGAGCTGACGATGCCGACGGAAGCGAGCTTGTCCGACAGTTGGCTGGCCGCCAAATATGTCATCATGCCGCCGCTGGAATGACCAATCATATGAATACGCTTAGAATCTACATTCAGCTGTTCCTGGCTCTGCTCAATGACATTGCGTAAAAACTCGAGATCGTTCGCCCTGGCACCGGGCGGAACCAGACCATTGGCAGCATCCCAGGCGCTCAGGTCTTTTCTGCCGAACCATTTAGTTGCGTCAGGGTAGACAACTGCAAAGCCTTCTTTATCCGCTCTCTCATTCATATGAGTGCGTTGGGCAAATTCCTCTCCGCTGCCGCCTCTGCCGTGAAGCATCACCAAAAGTGGCAGCGGCTTGGACTGATCGTAGTTCTCAGGAACATGCAAGAGGTAGCGACGCTCTCTGCCATCAATATTCAATGTTTGATGGTAGTCTCCGGGCTTGGTTATCTTGTCGGCAGGAGGATTTGATTCCTCAGTTGTATTTACCAGTGCAGTGCGAATTTCCTGAGGTTTTTCCACCGGACCATCACCCGGAGTCGAGCCGCCCTCCTGCGCAGGCGTAGCATTTCTGGAATAGGCCTGGCGCTTTACCTCATCGAACATTGGCTTGACGACGTTGTGAATCCACTTTGGATTCTTTTCGGCAAACTCAGAAATTTCGCCGAGATTGAAAAACGCATCTTCGAAAATTAGACCAGGAAGAGTCTCTCCGGAGCTTTCGGAAACGGCGTAGAAAATGCTGCTGGCCTGCGGCAGCATAACCGTGCCATTTTTCGCGCGCATTGGAAATGTGAGTCTATCCGGCATCGAGAGAATTTCTCGCATTGCCGGCGGCATCGGGTTACTTATTTGCGCTGTCACTGTGTCGCCAGTATTTTGACTATCGGAATTGAGTTTCAAAACAGAAACTTCTTTTCCTCTACCGAATGCTGAAACTGAGATAGAGACACCATCGATATTTTCAATACCGTTTCCCTTTGCTGCTATGTCGAAGGCGATGTTTTTTCCAACATTCAGACGGTCGGCAGAAATGTCACCTTCCAGGATGTTGCGATTAAGTGAAATTTGGTTGCTCGTCTTTCTTTCGATTTGGATGCGAGAACCCACTCTTTGGAGCGTTTCGGCATTAAACAATAAAGGGACAAGGGCTTGTTTCAGCGGACTGTTCGCCGCTGTTTGCAGTAACTTTTGCGCTGAAATTTCCTGATTTTCCGGCAGTGTCCTGAGCAAGTCTGCAACCTCCGGACTTTGGCTGGTACCAGTCTGGAAGGTTGCAAATTGCTGCTTGGTGCGAGCCGGAGATTCTGAAATCACCGACAATAAATCAAGTTGCGTGGGCGAGCTGGTACCTCCTCTTGCCGCATCATCCAGGGCAATAGATTGATAATCTAAATTCGCGCTCTCCTGTGTTGCCATGATATGTTTTACGTTTTCACGTGTAAGCAAATCTGGAACACTTTGTGTACGGTTTGTGAATGTTGGACCACTCTTCAGAGTGTTATGATTTTGAGCTTTCTGCAATACGGAATCTCTGATTGCATCCCAATAATTGCCAGCAGGTAAAAATATGTTGAATCGTCGAAACAGCTTGAGGTTTAATGCGTTGCTGCAAGGAATTGTTCTTGCGCATTTTGCATTGTTACCGGCATCTGCCGCGAATCAAGATAACAACGTTGAATGGAACGGTTTGTTTCACGATCAAGGTCCGCGGTTTATCAATACTGCGCAACCTGACGACAAGACGGCGACGACGGTGAAATTTCGTGCCCATAAAGACGATCTCACCAAAGCAGCTCTAAAATATTTCGATTCTGCAGACAATAAGTTTCATCTCGTCGAATTGCAGAAAGATGCAGCCAGCGGAACTTTTAATTTCGATTTCTGGGCCGGCACGATACCTGCAAGCGCCTCAAAGAAATACTATCGTTTCAAACTTACTGACGGCACCAATAGCGTCTGGTATAACGCGACCGGAACATCCAAGACTGAGCCTAAAAGCGGCGATTTTTACGTGCTTCCGGGCTTCAAAACGCCGGACTGGCTAAAAAATAGCATTATCTATCAGATCTTTCCGGATCGCTTTTTCAATGGAAAGAAAACAAACGATGTTCAGAATAATTCCTACACTCACGCAAACAAGCCGACTATTCGCAGAAACTGGGGCGATAGCCCAAAACCGGCGCCGGGCGAAGAGCCATCTATGGTTTTCTACGGTGGAGATCTTGCCGGCATTAAGGAGAAGCTGCCTTACATAAACAAGACTGTTGGTGCCAACATCATTTATCTCAATCCGATTTTTAAGGCGCCGAGCAATCACAAATACGACACTGCCGATTTTGATGTCGTAGATCCGGCTTTCGGCACAAATGAAGATCTTGCTCAGCTCTGCCAGGCTATTCACGATGCTTCGTCCGGAACGGCAGGACGTTTGATTCTTGACGGGGTTTTCAATCACACCGGCGATGCGCATAAATGGTTCGGAAAGTGGGAGCCGACACCAGGAGTGGTCGGAGCATATCAATCAAAAACCAGCCCATACAAAGACTTTTATTCGTTTACTCAATGGCCGAAGAAATATGCTCACTTTATGACATATGACAGTTTGCCTAAGCTCAACTTCGGTTCGCCGGAACTTCGCAAGCAAATATTTGAAACACCAGGAGCGGTGGCTATCAAATATCTTGATGCGCCGTACAAAATCGATGGGTGGAGGCTGGATGCGCCGAAATATGCAGATAAAAACGGCAAGCAGGGTGAGGATGCATACAATCATGAGATTTGGCGCAAATTCAGAACTGCGGTGAAGACCAAAAATTCGCAAGCCGCCATTATTGGTGAATTGTGGGAAAACGCAAAAGATTGGGTTTCAAACGGAGATCAGTGGGATTGCGCCACCAACTTTGATGGTTTTACCCAACCTGTCTCTCAATGGATTACAGGAAAAAACTATTCGAACGAGCCTGCTTCGCTTTCCGTGTCGGCTTTCGACAAATGGCTCAAACTCACACGCGCAACCTATCCCACGTGCGTGCAACAGGTTATGAGCAACCATCTTTCCAATCACGATATCACCAGATTCGGTGACAGAGCTGGTGGTGATATTGGGAAGACCTATTTGGGCCTGTTCTTCCAAATGACGTATGTTGGCGTTCCGACAATTTATTACGGCGACGAGTACGGAATGAGTGGTGGCGCCGATCCCGACAACCGCCGCACGATGGATTGGACACTTGCAACCGAAGACAATAAAGCAATTGCCCTATGTCGAAGACTTGCTGAGATAAGAAATAAGTATTCGGCATTGCGCACCGGTTCGTTTATGACCTTGCACGTTGATGACTCCGATAAAACCTATGGCTATGCGCGCATGGACGAGCAGACCAAGATCGCCGTTTTGCTCAACAATGACTCCCGCGAGCACACGGTTGAGCTGCCTATGATTCCACTTGATCTAAAGAAAGTCGCCAGTCTGAAGGATGAGATTTCAGGCAAAGAGTATCCAGTACGCGATGGCAAAATTAGCGTAACGGTAGATGGACACTATGGTGCGATACTGGTGGTTTCTGAATAGAACGCCTTATCCTTTCGGGTGCGTCATTCTGTAATAGTTGTACCAATATATAGCGATATCAGCGATGGCTCCACCAGCGCCTGTCCCTCCAACACCGTCTTCTAATCCTGCCATAAGAACATTGTTGGAAGGAATGCCTTGCGGAAGTTCTGCGGAAGTTACATGATGCGCGACTGTTGCGTTGGGCCCCCAGGCGTCATTCATTATTTGATCGTGCGGTGACGATCCGGCAGCAAACGCTTCGGCCTGTGGTGCAATTTCAAAATTGTTGGCCATAGTAAATACCTGATCAAAAATATCGAGCGAGATTTACCGTTAATTCTCATTTTTTTGTGTGAATTGATACGGAATGCTGTGTGTATTTTTCGTGTACCATTCGGCTCCCGCTTTACCCAAATAATTCACAAATCAGTCCGGATTTTGTTAGTTGTCTTGGGCTAATTTAGGTCATCACCCCCCCCATATTGCACGTGCCTGGATACCGCCCCGAACTTCGGGCGGGCGAGTGCCGTCGTTTTTACCTGGAGTTAAATATGACTATCGATTACCAGACTTATGTCGACATGAATTCGGGCGTGACGGCCTAGCGCCATGAAGTCAGTCAGTTTTTGCGCATTCAATGGAGGCGCTTAGCATGGTTACAGACGGTACAGGGTTTAGATCAAACGATAACAGCAGCGTTCAAGAACATTACACTCAACCGAATTCGAATTTGAACATGTTGAGCGTAGCCAGGCAAGGCGATTTCGGTGCATTGTCTAATACTACCAATACAGCCAGTCAGCATCTGTCTTCCGATCTAACAATTGTCGATGAAGCAGCCGTCCGACCACCGCAACAGCCAGGTCCTGCTGACACGCCTCCTCCGGCTGACAAGCCCCCTGCCGCTGAGCAACTGTCACCGAGTGAAGAGAAGCACGGTGCAACAACGGTAAAAAAGGACGACCAGGGCAACATCAAAGAATACGACAATGGTGATTACACACTTGCCAAACATGATGATGGGAAATGGTTTTTCCATCAGAATGGCGATGGCCACGACTTTATCGAGGTCGAGGGCGATTCCATAAAGATGGATGACCAGGGCAAAGTCACTTATAACGAAAGTGGTCTGTTTGGGAAAAACGATCAGACGCTTGGTAATGGCAGCACCGGTTTCATGTCCTCGATAACTAGCGCTGCGGAGAATGTAGCCGATCAAGTTGTAGAACATCCGCTCGATACTGTCAACTCTATTGCCTTTGCACCTCTTGCAGTGATGGATGCGGTGACCGGAACGCATTCAATCCAGGCGATTGGAGAAATCGAAAAGGGTGCAGTCAATGAAATCAAAAACAATCCCGGAGAAATTCTAAGAGATGTAGCTATTGGTGCCGCTATCGGCGCGCTCACGGTCGCCACCGGTGGTGGTGCTCTCGTTGCCTTGGGAATAGGTGCTGCTGCTTTGGCGACGACCGAGTTGGTTAAAAACGATGGCGATCTGGGTGGAGTGCTCAATGATGCCAAAGAATTCGGAAACACTGTGGTTGACTGGGGGGGTGACCTTGCCACTGTTGCCGGAACCGGACAACATTCGGCAGAAGAATTGGCTGAGGCGCAACAAGGCCTGCAGCAATTGGGCGCTTTTGGAGCGCATATGGTTGCCGGCACCGCTGGTGGAGTTGCAGGCGGAGTGGGCGCCGAAATGGCAGGTCTCAGAAGTGCCATTCCAAATGCGGTGCGATCCGGAGTTTCACGACCGTCCGGATCATCTGGAGGCATGCCGGAGGGCGGTCCGACTCCAAATCCCAGCAACAACACTCCAAACGCCGGCCACGCTCGTCCTGACGATCTCGACTTTAGTCCGACGGGCAGAGCGTTTGAACCGGGCGTGTTAGAGGCCAAGCTCAGCAATCTGAAAAGTGATCTTGGAATACGCAGCTGGCAGCCAAAAAGTGTACAGCGTGCAAAACTGATGGAAGATCTGGAAGGAAGCGCGCGCATTCAGGTTGCCCGCAATGGCGACAATGTTCACATCGTCAACGGCAATACTCGATATGCATTAGCAAAGCAACTCGGCATTCCTGACTCGGAAATTCCGGTTTGGGGCGGACCCAATATGAACATCCGCCAATTGATGCGGTCTGATGCTAGCGATGCGCCTACCGAGCCTATTCCTGTGTCATCGATTCGCCCTCTTCATGATGCCGGCGATGCTCCTACTGAGCCGATTTCGGTTGCATCCCTGAGGCAGGCGGAAGCACAGGAGCCCGTAGTGACTCTAGAAAATCGTGGCGCGTTTACTCTGCCCAACGGCAAGCCGATCGATGCGCACACAATGCAAGTTATGAGGAGCGCTGGTCTGACGCAAGATGACTACGTCTATAGAGTAATGAATCCGAAATACCTGGACACGGAAAACAATCTGGTTGCCGGAAATCCAGATTCATGTGCTTCAATTTTGCACCCGGATACCCCGGCGAGAGTATTTAAACTGCCGGACGGAACGGAGGTGAAGCTGCCGCGTTCTTCCAATGCTTCTGACGCCGGACCGGGCCTCAACGTAGCAACCAGAAATCCTGCCGGTGCCTATGGCAGAGACGGCAGCGCACTTATCGCCATTCGCCTTGGTGATATGCTCGCGGCAAATGGTCGAGTTTTCAAAGACACTTCGGCTGGTCTTCAAGGCGCATACTATGTGACTTTCGACGGAGCCGTTCCTTACTTCTACGTCTAAGAACCATTCAGCCCTCCCTTCAAGGACGGGAGGGAAAAAGGCTAAAGATTGAACTTCATTGCAGCGGAGGCTGCAATGAAGTTTTCCTTTGAAAGCGGGTTGACAGGCGGACAGTTCGGCTGCGGTTTTCTGTGACTGCAGTGTGCAAGTGGTGCAAATCAAAAGGCAGCGAGTTACTTACTCGCTGCCTCATTCAATGTCTCATCTGGTCGAGCGCTGGTTTTAACCCCAGCCATCCTTGTTGGTTGCCTTGCCTCCCAGGATATACTCTTTGCCATCTCCGGCAATGGTTCTTATCTCACCTCTTGCAAGACCTGCTGACCACGGCGCATAAACGCCGACCGGCTGGCCACCGTCACTTCTTGCGTACCAATTGGCACCATTGTTAGTCGTCCAAACACTTCGCGTGCCTTCGCGATACTCTACATGTCCGGGAGCAATGTCGGTTTGCACGACAGGCACGTGATGCCCGGCAGCTTCATTTGGTGGAAATACAGTTACTTTGTGAGTGTTTGCATCTGTATAGCTAAAGCTTCCGTTTTCACCTGGAGTAAAGACGGCATTCGACGGCACGTTTGGCAGCTCCGCACCTTTGTAAGTGAATTTACCGTCTTTTCCTTCTACTCCTGCAGGGAGATTTCCCAAGTCTCTGATCTGTCCCGGTACGCGAAAATCGATTTGGTCATTCGGATTCTTGGCACCTTTTCCGAAAGTGATTTGTTCGCCCGCTCGAATTTGATCAGCATTTCCATTGGTGCCAACGTGCGACATTTCCTGGACTATGCCCGATATTTGCTGCGCAGTAGGATTTTCATAACCTTGAATTCTTGCTACATCAGTGGCTACAGTCCACAAGTTGTCGTTTGGTTTGACGTCATATTTGATCTGGCCATCTTTCGTCATCGTATATTGCCGTTGTGAATCCGGCATGTGTACGACGCGGTCACCGCTAGCGTTGGGCGCATCGACTTTGATCACTTCTGCAGCCTGTCTGGCACCTCTGATGTCCATCGAGCCATCGGCGTGCGAAACCAATTCTCTGCCGTTAGCGAGGTCGATATTTACCGCTTCGGCTGTGCCGTTCGCACCGGGACGGCTGTAGCGAAGAGAATCGCCTTCAATGCGAGCGTTTACTGTGCCGCCCTGATCATTTCTTATTCTCACTGTGTTTTCGTCGACAATTCCGTCAATGTGCAATCCGGGAATTAGTCCACTCTGTTCGAGTTGTGTATTGAGTGCCTCTGCTCGTCCTGCGACTGCCTGATGCGAGTCGACGTTGTAAGCATCTCTTGCTGCCACAGAAGCTGCTTCCGTTTGCTGGCCTCGAGCCGCTGAAGCGTTGTCGATTTGATGTCCTAAAGTTTCAAGTCCTGTAACCATTGCTTTAAGCTCCTTGTTGCGGCTGCAGAAGCCACTTAGTAACTATTCCGGGAAGGGGGGTGGGTGATTGCACCCACGAACACATACTACGAACGAGTTCGTATAACGCGCCGGAACATTTTGTGAATAATTTGGGTAAATAAATCGGACTGTGCGAAATCCGCGCCTACGCTACCGGAGCAGGAACAGGAGGAGCTACAATCGGTCGCGTGTTCCAATCAGGCGGAATTCTCAAGTCAGCATTGGCAGGAATCAGGTTTTTATCTGTGTATCCATTCGCATGCGCAAGTTCGTCCATCGCTCGCTGCAAGTCAGGACCATCATAATCAGCAGGCAGTGCCAATGCCTTTCTAACGATGTTGGTGAGGTTATCTCCTTCGCTGATGCGATAGACTGCTTGCCCATGCGCATTCAGACCAGGATCGCGCACTGTCTGTCCTTCATTCAAGCCGCCGGCACGAACATCAAGGTCTCCCACTTTGAACGTGTCTTGATTGGCAGCATTGACATTGTAAGGTCTGTTTAGACCAGCTATAGCTACTGTTGGATCGTTGAGATCGACGGCTTGTTGAGAAAGTGCACCAGTTGCAGTGTCAATTGTATTCTTGGTGTACTTGCTCGGATTGGCGGCGTCTGCAGTGTAGAAGCCGTAGTTGCCATTCACATCCATGAATGGTGCTTGCATTTTGCCTGGCTGGCCACTTTCATCGACCATCACTCCTTGCGCATTGCGAGTCAATTTGTGACTGACCATACGACCGTCTGCACCTGGTTCGGTGTAATTCAAGCCGTTGATATTTCCATTCGTATCGTAGCTTAAGCCAGTGCTCACGCCGTTGGGCTCAACTATCGTTTCTGGCTTGCGATTTGCGCCTAAGAAAACCGCTGTGCGCTGGTCGGCAGTTGGGTGGTCGCGTTTAAATCCGTCTGCGTCGGTTTTTGCATAGCCGAGTGATTCCAGCAATGTATCTCTGCCGAATGTCTCACCGCCCTTACTGCTGCCCTTGGATTGTTGATTTTCCAAAATGGATAACAATTGCGGATTGGCATTGATCAGATCTTTTGCAACACCCGTTCCGTTTTTGTAATCGGAAAGGAATGCGTCCAGGTCACGCTGACCTATTTGTCCATCAGCCTTACTACCGCTGCCTGAGAGCTGCCCGTTTCCGTGTTTGTCGGCATAAGTATCCAGCACTTCGTAAAGCTTGTCATTGTTGCGACCAAGCGCCTGCAGCAATTCTTGTTCGTTGTTACCCTGATCGTATATATCGATGGCCGCCAGCATGGTTGTATCGTCCTTAAATCCGGCCGAGATTGTTTGCATGTAGGCGTTATAGTCTGCAGGATTTTGAAAAGTGCTCCGGGCGGAATGAATTTCTTCATTCAGTGCTTGAACTTTGTCTCCAGAACTTTGTCCATTCTTGATACGCGTGACGTCATTTTGTGCTTCTGCATGTGCTTGGTCAGCAGTCATAACTCATTCTCCTTGGACAATAGGTTTGATAGGGTGGGAGGTCTTTACGTTCGACTCATCGTTTCTTCTGCATTTTTTGCGTATGCATCGATAAGTCCCAGTGCTGGTAAATTGAGATCGCCTGAGTGAATGTCTGCTTTGATCGCTTTCCATTCGTTAAGTGCAGCAGCCGGATCTTCTTTGTAAGCGTCGAAAAAATCTCTGGCAATGTTTTGCGCAGCTTCCTGCGAATTGTCGCCAAAAAGGAAGTTCATGAAGCCGCCTTGCGCAGCTTCATTTATCTCCTGGACATTGTTTCTTTCATTTAAGGTTGTGAAACTGTCTGCGCTCATGTTTTAGTTCGGGGAAGGGGGATGGGCGATGGCACCCACGAACACATAGTAAGAACGAGCCCGTATACAGCGCCGGAACATTTTGTGAATTTTTTGGGTAAGAGCGAAGAATTTTGTCGCTGCTTCGAGCTGAGCGAGCTGCCGCTTAGAGCTGTTACTTCTTCTCTTTCTTGCCGGGAAGTGCATCCAGACCTAATTCTTTTGCGAAATCGATCATTGAGTGGTCTAGATTAGAGCCGGATTTCTTGGTGATTTTCTTGCCTGTCTTTTGATCGGAAAGTCCCAAGTCCAGCGAGTCCCCATCGTCCATAAACAACTGTAATTCGTTGTTTACCAGCTTGTATCCTTTCGGCAGGTCAAAGTCTTTGGGACTGGCTTTTGTTTTTAAAGCTGATACGGTGTCGATAGTGAGAATTCTCCCACCGTCCTCCGAAATTCTGAATATGCGCACTGGTATGGGTGTTGAAGCGGTCTTTGACTTAGAGTTACTGTAGAGTTCAGACAACTGCTTTTCGCTTATCTGGGTCATTTTCGCAACGATGGAAACGAATGCCTTTGGCAAGGCAAGATCCGTCGTTGCCCAGATTTCGGTCGGCAGGACGATCATCTCGGGGTGCATGCTTCGAATAGCGCTAATACGCAGCTCTCGAAATGAGGGCAAATCTTTTTTCTTGTAGTTGGCAAACTCAACTGCATTGAGGCCGCCTATCTTCTTCGTTCTTCCAGTGCGAAAATATTTGCACTTCCTGGAATTTTCTTGATATTGAACTCTTGCCACACCCGGGAAATGAAAGCGATTCAAGTCGACTGGAAAGATCTTTTTACCCTCGTGTGTAAAGGCGAACATTCTTCCGTCCGGTGGCAGAGCAATCAGATCTACTCCCATTTTTTTTGTTTCGAATTTCACTCCGATGCTGCTGACGAGAACTTTGACGTCGCCGTAAATTTGGCTGGTCATATTTAATTTGATAGCCTCGACAGGTGACTGGGCGGCGGACGCTGCAGGAACGACCGAGACACATGTGACTACAAGCAGCGCGCCTGTAGCACGCATTTGTATTTTATTTCTTATCGTCGAGAACGCCAATTCGCCTGACATAGAGTGCGCTGATCCGCTCGCCATTGCTTTTGCCATATTAGCAAACCAGTAGCAAGGCTGTCCCCGGATTGCTCCAGCGACAGCCTTACTATGGTTCGGCACGTAAAACTATTTGGCTGCTTTGCCTGAAACATAGGTTTGCACGAAAGTCTTCTTTAACTCAGCATCTTTCAAATCGATTCCTCTAAGAAGCGTGCTTTTTTCTTTTCTTCGTGGCGGCGGCGCCATTAACTTTGCTGCCCGCAAATCATCAGCGGCCCTTTGGCATTCTTCTTGCGCCCGTCGGTTCGAGTACGTATTGCTCAGTTTGCGTGTCATAAACAGGCTCAGTTCGGATTGGAATGTATCGTTGGGCTGAGTGCAGTCAGTTTCGCACATTTTGCTCATGTTTGATTTCTTGACCTGATTTGACTTTGTTTCGACCCTTAAAACTAAATGGCGAACGCATTCTGCACGGGTGCAGCAACAAATGTTTGTTGAACGACCTGCACCGGCAATGGTGCAACTGTTTGCGGTGCAGCCAGGCGGACAGACATCTCGAGCAAGGTTTTGAGTTGGACTTTAGAATAGATTAGTTGAAACCTTTTTCTCTGCCATGTTTCGTCGGAGCTACCCGTCAAGACCGTCTCTACGGGAGTTAGATTCAGCTTTGAGCAGAGCTCTCGGATAGCGTTTTCCGCCCCGGGATTATTGGCGATAACGTTCAGGCTTGCTCCCAGAATATGCGGCTTTTCTAGAATTGGTCGAGCCAGTTCTTTTTCTAATAAAGTAACCATTGCGCTATGCCTGTGTTGTGCATCTGCTCTGGTTCTGATGGCTAGTTTTTCAAAATCGCCGCTGCTGAGCAAGCGGCTGAGAATCATAATCTCAGTAAAAGAAAGCTGCAGCCCGAGTTGATTGACGGCCTTTCTGTAAAGCCCGGACAGCTCAGGCGGAACCACCAGAAATACGGCGCTGGTAATTCCTGAAAATGTGGTATCGAGGCTGCTGAGATATATCACAGGTGCGCCGCATTCAGCTGCCATACCCTGTAAAGACCGTGTTGCCAAGCCGGAGTCGGAATATTCAACGAGATAATCATCTTCTACGATGAGCTTGTTGTGAGCAATTGCCATGTTGAGCAGATCGACTCGTGTTTTAAACGGAATTGTAGAGCCAGTCGGCATAGCGCAGGCCGGAGTCAAGTACAACATGCGAATGTCGTGCCATGTATCTTCTGAAATTGCATTGAGCTTTTCATCGCTCAGCTGGGCGGGAAGTTCTACCACATCAACGCCGGCGCTCAGTAGTGTAGTTTTTATTGGAAACACCGTGGGATCCTGATAAGCAACAGTTTCACCAGCATCCACATGCAATCTTGTGATCAGGTCTACGGCCGCTTCTCTGGATGGCAGTAAGAACACTTGCCTTGGTCGACAAATTACTGCTCGAGTTTCGGCCAAGCGTTGGGCGATCTCATGGCGCAAAGTCTTTTCACTTTCTGCAATCGCTTCTGCGCCTCTGGAAGCCAGCTCTTCAATAGACTGATAGCTCGCGCGCTTCCAATAGTTCCAGGCGTGCTGGCCCAGCGGGGCGTGCAGGTCCTCTGCAAACTCACTGGACCTCGGTGACATATCATCCACTTGAGAGATATTTTGTCCCTGTGATGATAGCCATATCGGCATCGCTTGCATGCCCGCACTGATGATAGTGGCGGTTGTATCTTTCTTCTGTATGCCACCACGCACGAAGGCACCAGTTCCGACAAAGGTCTGAATATATCCATCACTCAAAAGCAGCTCGAAGGCTCTATGCACTGTCGCTTTTGATACGTTGTAATGTTTACACAGCTCGGTTCGGGATGGAAGTTTTGAACCAGGTTTTAGTTCTTCACTGACGATTTTCTTGCGAAGTTCTTTGTAAATTTGAATTGGTCTCGACATCGAGTCGAAACTCTGTTGAAGACTATCGAAATTGATCATTTCTGCCTTAGGTTTATGAATGGACGGAAGGGATCGTTTCACGCTGGTCGGCAAGCGATGCGTTGGCGATTGGTGAGGACAATCTACCGCCGCCGGACGGAACAATTCCGGAATACCGGCGAAATTTTTTGTGTATGTGCTAGCGTGACGAGCCGCTGCCGTTTTCGGCGTGCACCCTGAGTGTTATAGCTGTGCTGCGCCAGCTGCTTCGAATTTTTGTTCGATTGAAGTCGCAAAGGCGATTTGTGTATTTTTTGTTTATGCTCGTCCCGCTGCGCGAACTGCTTCGAATCAATCGCTCGCGCGAGGTGGGCTGGTGTTTCAGCTCCGGCGCCAATTTCCGGGCCGCTTTGTGAGCTTTGCAAAATTGAGTGGAGGCAAGGATTCTGAAGTTTCCCGATTGCTGGAATCACTGTGCCCGGGTGCGCTATAGCGCGGTTTTGGCGCATTTTGATAGCCTGAAATGCTTAGTGCGGCTGGCGCTGCCGGCACAAGTTGGTTCAGTGGCCCAGATTGGTATCATCTGCCGGAAACAATTTTGCCGTGATTCTGAAAGTGGTGCATCTGTTTGAAACTACTTGGTCACTGGCGCGATGAGAATTCTCTTCTGTTTTAATGCGGCGGAGTTTCTTGAAAGTCGGCGGAAAAAAATTGTGGAGATGGTGGAAAGCCAGCCCAAAATCGCTCTTTTCAGTTCTCCTCTGGTGCTAAATTGCCGCACATTGTCGGTGCGCAGCCGCATTTATGAGGAGGAAAAATTTGTTGTCAGTGTGGTGTTACTTCTGGTACCACGTAATATAACCAATTTTTCCTTCAATCAGAAAGCAGACGAAGACCCTAAACGCAACGCAGAATCGCATCCAGCAAATTTACCGGCAGCCATTTCGCTGCCCCAGTGAGAAACGAGGATAAAAATGTCCCACGACAATGATTTCCAGCGAGCCAGGGCAACTTACATTCCCGGCGGCACCGCTACCGGATTGCTGATCAACATCGACCGCTCGAAGAACATGTTTGTCCTGCGGCTACTTTGCGGAGCGCGCGGCTGGCTGAGCACTTTCGATGTTGCCGATGAAGAGCTGGACATGTACGCCACCGGCTCACCTGTAACGGCAATCGTCGATCGCGTCGAGTCGGACAAGGACGGCAATATCAATGTCGTCTTGAAGCGTGAATCCGAGAGCGACAGCCTTGCTTTTGAAGACGAGAATCCAGCACCGCGCGCTGTGCCGGTCTCTGTCTCGCCCATCGGCGGTCAGCGCGAGAACGCCAGATTGCGTCTGGAAGACTTCGCCGATGACATCGATGCATTGATCGCCGTCGACGAAGACGGGTCGGTGAAGCTTTTCTTGGATCAGGTCAGTGGGTTCTGGGATTTCGCTTCGCACATCAAGCCTGTTCATCGCCGCATTGGTGTTTTGCGCCTGCAAGACGCCATTGATGAAGGTCTGTCCCTGCTGCGCGTCACAGAGACCGACCTATTTGAGACCGGCTTGCAACAGTCGGTTCGCGGATGGTTCAAGCTCGATAGCGGTTCTTTGCGAGCGTTCCAGACCTGCGATTCAAACCTGAAGCTCGGCAAGCATATCGATGAGTTCGACGCGACCCTGCTCGTCGACGTGACCTTGATCCGGACGCGCTGACCACAAGAAATATCCATCGCCTGTAAAACGTAAACGCTGCTCATGTCGAGCGGTCATATCTTTGCGTTAGTTCGGCATGAGTGGCCTTAGAGCCAGAGAGGAGCCGGTGGGACATGCCTGCTCAACTCAACAAAACCTGCAAAGCAATTCTCATCAGCCTCCTCATCTGGCTGGGACTGTCGCCGCAGGTTTCACGTTTTTTCTACGAGATGGCATTGATGCCGCGCTTGCGTTGTGATGATCCGGTCTATGATGGATTGGATTTCGGCACGGTGCAGACGGTTTCATTCCCATCAATGCTGAAGCGCCTGGAAGGACGGTTTTACAATTGTCCGGACAGCCGCAAGTTGGTAGTGTTTTTCGGCGGACGCAGAAGCAACTTCCGCACAAGTTCTTTGCGCGCCGAAGCACTGCTGAAGCTTGGCGTTTCAGTATTTATCTTCGAGTATCGCGGCTTTGGCGATGCGCCCGGCAAGGCGACCAGCAAGTCCATTTTGCAAGATGGATTGGCTGCATACGATGCCGCGCGCGATCTGGGTTTTTCACCGGACAACATCATTCTCTACGGTGAGAGCCTGGGTGTCGCCATTGCCAGTTTCGTCAGCTCGAAGCGTCCGGCCTGCGCCTTGATTCTGCAATCTGGATTTGCCAATCTCGAAACTCAGATCAAAGACCTGATTCCTTTGACGCGCATGTATCCCGGGTTCATGTTTCCCGAGCAGAATCTGTCGGCGGCTAATTACATCGCAGGCAATCATCCGCCGCTCTTGATCTTGCACGGCGACCGCGATCCGGTTGTGCGAGAGAAGCATGCTCACAAGCTTGCTGAAGCTGCGGGTGACAATACAACGCTAGTGATTTTGCGTGGTGCAGATCACGGTGAAGTTTACGAGCGCAAAGACTGGATGGAAGCGGTTGGTGCTTTTCTAACCTGATAAAATTCAGACTTCGCTGGGAAAGGAGCTGCCATGTCTGCTCAATTGGATTTGAATGAAATTGCAAACCTGGAAGGACCGGTGCTCTTTGTCGGCTTCCATCCGGATGACATCGATTTCCATGCGGGTGGACTGGCGGCACTGCTTATCGCTCACGGCGCCGACGTTAAATACGTCGTCGTCACCAGTGGCGAAGGTGGTGGCAGCGCATCCGTGCGTGAAAACGAACAGCGCTCCTCGGCAGCGGCTGTCGGAGTTCTGGATGTACGCTTTTTACGGATGCGTGATGGTCGCCTGGCTCGTGCCTATCACTGCGGTCGTTTGCAAAAGCTTATGTCCAGCCTGATTCGAGAAATGCGCCCCAGCACAATCGTTTCGTTCTGCCCGGCCAATCTCACCTCCGTAACATGGGGGGCCGAACATCCGGACCATCGCTACGGCGCTATGGCATTGTGGGATGCAATCTATCCCCATGCCCGAGCGGATGAGCGCTGGAGATGGTGGCGATTTTGGAGGAAACCTCTAGCCGGTCATAAAGTGGCTGAGGTTTTGTGGTTTGGCGACGATCTCGCCCAGCCCCACTCCGGAAATTGCTTTGTGGCAATAGATACTGTCTGGGCGGAAACCCGAGAAGCGCTCAGTTCGCACCCCAGTCAATGGGATGCCGAAACCATCGACAAAGCTCATGCTCGCGCAACGCGCGCGGCCAAGCGATGGGATCATGAGGGGCTGGCTGAAGAGTACCACAGGGTCAGTTTCCTCTAGTTTCAAAATTCTGTGTCCAAACCGCTTCCGTCCTGAAAGGGGCTGATTATCGTGGCACGTGGCAAGCAAGTTGCTTACCTCTTCGATGAGGCAGGCGCGAACTCCGTCACCGCACGCGGTGGCAAGGGATTCGGGTTGAGCGAACTGGTGGACCTTGGGGTTCCGGTTCCTCCCGGATTCACTGTCACCACGTCGGTGGCACGAGCTTTTGCTCAGCACGGCCGCCTTCCGAAGCGGTTGGAGCAGCAGCTCGAAAGGCAGCTCAAGGTTCTTGAATCGCGCACGGGAAAGAAGTTTGGACGTGGTTCGGATTCAATCGATCCGCTGCTTCTTTCTGTTCGCTCCGGAGCAGCTGTCTCCATGCCGGGAATGATGGACACAATCCTGAATCTCGGCATGAATGACGAAGTGGTGTCGACACTTGCAAACAAGTATGGACACCGCTTCTCTGACGACTGCTTCCAGCGCTTTCAGTCGATGTTCAACTCAGTTGTCGCAGGCGGCGCCGGTAATCTCGATGATCCCTGGTTGCAACTAGAGATGGCTCTCATTGCCGTTCTGAATTCGTGGAACAGCAGGCGCGCTCTCATCTTCCGCAAAGAGCACGGCATCAGCAACGGGCTCGGCACGGCGGTGAATGTTCAGTCCATGGTTTTCGGTAATCTCGATGATCGCTCGGGGACCGGCGTTGCCTTCAGCCGCAACGTTGCCACCGGTGCCGATCAGATTTACGGCGAATTCCTCATTAATGCGCAAGGCGAGGATATCGTTGCGGGCAGGGCGACACCACTGCCGCTGTCCGAGCTGGAGGTCTGGAACGCTGATGTTTTCAACCAACTTTCCGGCATCGTCCGGAAGCTTGAAGAGAAGCGCAACGACGTCGTGGAAGTCGAATTCACGGTCGAATCCGGGCAGCTCTACGTCTTGCAGGTGCGCAACGCCATGCGCACACCGGAAGCCGCTGCAACCATCGCCACTCACTTCGTATGGGAGAAGCGCTGGTCGAAGCATGAGGCTCTCAGCCGTGTCAGTGCGGATCAGCTGGATGCACTGAGTGAGACGACCATTCCGCAAGATGTGTTGGAGCGCATGGATGCTCGGGGCAGAATTCTTGCTCGCGGCATGCCTGCGTCGCCCGGCGTCGCGTTCGGCACTATCGCCTTTACCTCTGAGGAAGCCGTCATGCTCGCAAAAACGGGCGAACCGGTTATTCTCTACCGTCCGGACACATCTCCGGATGATCTGGAAGGCATGCTGGCAGCGGACGCAATCGTGACGCAAGCCGGCGGCACGACCAGCCATGCTGCTGTCGTCGCACGCGCTCTGGGCAAGCCGGCCGTGGTCGGATGCGTCAATCTCGATGTCGAGATGGACAGTGTGGTGACTGTGGATGGTCGCAGCGGCGCAATTGTAAGTGGAGAGCTGACGCAGTTTGGCAGTATCGATAAGAAGGAGGTCAATCTTTTCAAAAGATGGACCAAATTCGCCGATGCTTCGTTCAAGCTGCCCAAGCTGCACTTCTCCATGGTCTCAGAGAAAGTTTCGGTGAACCATCTGGTCAATGACTTTTACCTAGCTGACGCCATGGCAAAAGCATCAGTGGGCACGGAACTGGAGCGCCGAGCGGCGGATCTGAAAGCACGTGTGCACAGAATCGTCGCGGAGCGTTTGGCGATGTATCTCGTGGTCGCTGTGGCAAGCGAAGCGCAGTACATCTTCGACATCAATCGCTCGTCTCTGCAAAGGGAATGCCACTACGAAGTCGAGACACTGAAGAGCGTGTACAACGCTGATGCCTTCAGCTTCTCGGCGACAGACAGCATGGGCGCGATTGCCCGGTTGAAACACCTGCCACACGATCAGCACGTCAGTTTTTTGCGTCTGGTCAAGACTGTCTTCGAAGTCTGGGGGCATGTAGGCTACGGTGGCTATGGTGGTGAAAAGTGGGCAGCAATTGCCGGCGCGGCGGAGAATTTTCTCTGCGGCAAAATCAATTCCACGGTTTTCGCCGACCACGCGTTCGATCTGCAACACAACACTGGGTCGGTCTTCGGAAAGCATAAGATGCTGAGCTGGAAACATCTTTTGCTGGAAGATCAGCTCGACCTGAAAAAGCAGGAGTGCGACGTAAGCAGGCTTTACAGCAAGCTGCGCGCTCTTTGCCCTCGTTATTCCGATGAGGTCAGGTCGCTCTACCAGCGTGGAGTATCACTCGCCATTTGGTGATGATGCACAACACCGGTTTAGCGTTCGGTTCCCTGATTGCAGTCAGGGGCAAAAGCCGAGCATGAGGGTGGTGCAGTCCTTAACAAATGCGCAACTGAAGTCCTCCGGAATGGCTCATTTGAGGCAGTTCGGGGTTGATGATTGAAGAGCTGAAAGTCACATCGATTGATATGAGTTTCACTTTGCGATGAAGGTTGCCTGTCTGCACCGTGGAGTAGGGCAAGTCGCAGATTCGCTGCTACGTCTGCTGCGACCCGGCAATGCGAATAATGTCGTTCGCTTTGCCGGTTTTCTCAGGTCGATCCCGGTTGATCGACTGCAACACCAATGCGCCCGGCGAGCGCATCCTTGAGCAGACTCTCGAGGACATGGTTCAAAACAAAGGTGCACGTTTCCCTCGAATTGGAGGATTGTGAGATGTGCTCTGGAGTGTGGTCGGAATTCTGAATGCTGTTATCGGCAAAATTGCCAATCACAGAGTTTCAGAAATTGAGCGCCGGCTGCAGGACTTCAGCCTGGGGGGCCGCGTCATTCGGACGCTAGGCGGTGGCAGCTCCTGCCGCGACAAGCTCCCCACTGATCAAATGAAATCTGAATCAATCGCGATACAGGAAAGAGATGATGCAAGATGATCAACACCTATTTCGTAGCGTATAACTACCGCTGCGGAAACGGCACGTGGGAGTTCGACAGCATCGAGCTGACGACCGAACAGCCCATGGAGCAGTCGGACATGCGTCAGGCGGTGACCGAATACATCGCCGGCGCTGTCAGCAATCGCACCGGATTCTGCGGCGCCATCACCGTAGTCATCAGCAACTGGATTCTGCTCACCGTTTCCGCGTCTGACCATGCGCAGACGGTTAACATCCAGTACACCGATGGACTCTCCGAAAGCGAGATCATGCGAATGATCTACTTCGTCGCCTACAACAGCAATCCGGTCGGCACAGCACTCTGGCATTTCGGCAATGCCGAGTACACAATCAACCAGGTTCTGGAGTTGCAGGACGCGCGCAATTTTGTTGAGCAGGACATCGCCGCCCAGCTCGCGCGCGCGCACGGCGGGCAGCACAACGTGGTGATCAGCAGCTGGAAGCTGTTGTACACGCTCTACCCGCAAACCAATCGCGCGCTCTCGAAGATCTGAATCAAGAATCTGAAAGAAAGGCAGGTGAACAGCATGACTGCAAATGGTGCCAAAGTCGCCACCGTTTCCAATTGTGTTTCCCAAAAAAGCCCGAAGCGGCATCCCGATTGGGACACCTTTTATCAGGTGCTCTACGTCGGCCCGCCTCGATACGAAGGCACTCCTGAGGAAAGAGAAGAGCTGCGAAAAGCGGTGCGCTCTTTCTTGCAAATCGAGTCTTGCAATTCGGAAATCGTAAAAGTTCAGCCCAGCTTCTCGCTCGGACTTTTCATCGTCTGGACGAAAACAGAAGAGGCTGCGGAAAATTTGCCGTTTGGTGTCAGTGCTTACGAACGACAGCACGGCATCTGCGCCATCTCTGACTGATGCGCTGCAACGCAATATCTCCAGAAAGGTCACAGCAATGATCATCGCAATACTCGCCGGCATGTCAATGTTCATCGTCTACTGCATGCTTGTCGATCTCGTCGACAAGCATCTGGCTTATGGCGGAGCAAAGCATGTTCTGGTTCGGATCGCCCTCACCACGCTCATCCTCATCGTCGTTGCCGAGGTCTTTGGCAATTTCGGTCTGCTGGGCTTCTTCACTGTCGCGGTCATCGACATCATTTTGCTCGTTCGAAAGCACCTCACTCAGAAGGCGCGGCAGTCGGACGATAGCTAGTTGTTTTTTCGAGAAACTGAAGGAGAGAAGTGAGAATCAACAGGCCGAAGATGCCAAAGAAACCACGGCTGGTACGCAAATTGAGCGTGCTCGGAAAGCGGAAGTTTCCTCTCGTGCGCCGGCACCAGAAAGCGCTCACCATCCTGAGCGTAGTTCTGGTCATGCTGGTCGCCGGTCCATTGCTGGTCAGAGGTTTTCTTCACGAACCCGCCCAGTCGTTGCCGCCCACGCCACCTTCGAGTGTCACGGCACCACCCCTGGAGCAGCCAGCCAACTCGCCGCCACCGAGCGGAACACAAGGGCCGAACTGCGTGCATACGCGTGCAGGTTGCGCTCCTGTAGAGACATCCGTGAAGCCGGAGTCGGATCTGTATCGGCAGCTGCAGGAGCATCCCGAGGAGATTGAGAACATCGAGTTTGTCAGCGGCTCCAACGAGGTGGTTGTTCATCTTGCCGATGAGCGCAGCTACAAGGTGTTCGCTGCCGACTCCTTCGATGCGCAGAACATGAGATCACTCGCTATCAACAAGAACATTCACTTCAGCAGCACTGTCAGGGTGGTGCCGAAGAGCGACAACAGTTTCTGGTCGTATGTGGTCTTTGGTCTGATGGTACTGAGCGTCATCGGTGCTGTCTGGCTGACCATCCGCAGACGGCGCAATTCCCAAGATGGTGGCAACGGTTCGTCAGTCGCTCCGTACACACCGGCGTCAAACACGCAGACAGGCAACACTTTGCCTTCTGCAGACGACAATTCGAAGTGGAAGCGAGGTGGCGCAAACAGTGCTGCCGGTGGTGCTGTCGAAACGCTCAGCCTGGATGACGTGATTGGGCAGGAGCCAGCGAAGAAGGCGATGCGGGGTATTATCAAATACCTCAATGACCCTCTTCGTGTGCAGAATGTTGGTGCCAAGATTCCGCGCGGTGTTTTGCTCATCGGACCTGGCGGGCTGGGCAAGACGCTGCTCGTCCGCGCCGCTGCCAGCGAGGCGGGAGTGAAGTTCCTCGATCTGGATGGTGGTTCTTTCCTCGACACCTATGTCGGCGTAGGCTCCAAGCGGGTCAAGCAACTTTTCGCCGATGCGCGTGCCGCCAACGGCCCGTGCATCATCTTCATCGACGAGATCGACGGGTTGGCGGCAAGGCGGTCGAAGGGCGACGATGGTGACAAGGGCGGCGACGAAGCGGCAAGGACGTTGGGCACGCTCCTGACGGAGATGGACGGTTTCCGCACCGGTCAGCATCCTCACCCGATTGTCGTGGTCGGTGCCACCAACCGTGTCGAAGCGCTCGACCCTGCCGTTTTGCGCGCCGGTCGTTTTACCCGCAAGATTCGCTTCACCATGCCGAAGTTGGATGAGGTCGTTCGTCTTTTCGAGCACTACGGCAAGAAGATCGCGCTTGCAGGCGATGTGGATTTCCAGGAGTGCGCCAAGAAATCCGTCGGATTGCCCGGTGCTTCGATTGAGAACATCTGCAACGAAGCGGCACTGATGCTGGTCGATGAAGACACCGACTCGCAGGAGGTCACGCAAGCGCATCTGCTTGCCGCCGTCGATGCCGAGGTCCGTCAACAAGTGTCCACTTCTCCCGCCAAGCGTTTCAATCCTGATGAAAACAGCGTCAAGCTGAGCGACGTCATCGGGCAGCAAATCGCCAAGGAAGACGTGAGCGACATCGTCGATTATCTGAAGGATCCCGAAGCGTTCAAGTCGCGCGGCATCAGTATTCCGAAGGGCACGCTTTTCGTCGGTCCTCCCGGCGAAGGCAAGACACTTCTTGCGCGCGCAGTCGCGGGAGAAGCTGGTGTGCCATTCTTCTCGGTCGCCGGTTCGGAATTCGTCGAGAAGTTCGTGGGTGTGGGTGCGCAACGCATTCGCGAAGTGTTCGAGCAGGCGAAGTTGAACGCGCCTTCGATTGTTTTCATCGACGAGATCGACAGCATCGGAAAGAAGCGCTCGGCCGGAATGGAAGGTTCGGACGAACGCGACACCACTCTCAATCAGCTTCTGGTTGAGATGGACGGTTTCGGCGGCGACTCGCGTGTTATTGTTCTGGCGGCAACCAACCGTCCGGACATTCTCGATGACGCGCTCACCCGTCCCGGGCGCTTCGATCGTCAGGCGACTTTCTACAGGCCTGACTACGCGGACAGGCTGCCTCTATTGCAGTACTATTTCCGCGACAAGCTGGTGGCAGTCGATGTGAATCTCGATCACTTCGCTCGCAACACGTCGGGCTTTTCCGCCGCGTCCATCGCCAACGTCGCCAACGAGGCGGCGCTCCTGGCGAAGCGCGCAGGAATGGTCATGATCACTGCGAAGCACATCGACGACGCCATCACTCGTGTTCTCATCGGAGCCGAGCGCAAGACGAGGCTCATGTCAAAGAAGGAGAAGCTCAATGTAGCTGTTCACGAAGCCGGGCACGCCGTGACTTATCACGTCGCCTCCGACGGCGAGCCGATCGCGCGCATCACGATCATGCCTCGCGGCGACAGCGGCGGGCATGTCCAGACGATGAACGATGATCGGTTCCTCATGACCGACAAGGAAATTCTCGTCCAGATTTGCATGGCACTGGGCGGTCGAGCAGCGCAGCAGATGATCCTGGGCGTCACCGATACCGGTGCCTCCAGCGACTTCCAGCAAGCTCGCCGTCTGGCTTACATGTACGTCGCGGAATACGGCATGTCCGATCTCGGTCCGCTCACGACTGTTCAAGGTGTCGAGCGCTCGCCCGAAGAGAAGCGGCTCATCGAGGAAGAAGTCGGAAAGATTCTTCGTCAAAGTGAGAAGCTTGCTCTGGACATCATCAAGCAAAATCGCATCAATTTCGACCGGCTGGTCGAAATTCTTCTCGTCAAGGAGACAATCCTTGGTCCGGAATTCGCCGCCATTCTAGCTGGCGAGGATGTGGCGAGGCCTGACGGAAACCCTCAATTGCCGGAACCACTGGAGCAAGAGAATGCGCAAGGACTTAATTTGCGCAGCAGCGAAACTCCGGGCAACGAAAGTGATGGTGGCGGCAATCAGCCGTCGCGCTCGCCATTGCGTTCTGTCGGTGACGTCATCGGCGGTGTGCTTGGTTCTGTTCCACGTCCGCGTTTGCCTCGCTTGCGCAAGCAGGCTCGGGACGAGGAAATTCCCGCTGTCGCATAATAAATGACGTGTAAGAGAGCGACGGGAGGCAATTTTCTTGCCTCCCGCCGCTCCCTTCACAATGAAAGGAAATCTCATGATCACATTCCTTTGGGGAGTGATTGTCGTTGTTGTCGGACTTGCTCTTGGTGCTGCTCTGCAGCTACTTCTAGAAGGGCTGATGCGCACGGCTGACCGCGTCATCGACGCAACGGCTCTGTCGAGCGAGGACAATTCTGTATCACCGCATCGCTGGCAAGTCGTGCGCATGGTGCTGGCGCTTTTCACTTCCCTGTCACTTGTGTTCGTAATTCTTGCGGCGGTGCCATTCGGTTGGGGAGCGATCAGCCTGTTGCTCATCGACCAGCTCGGTTTGGGCGTTGCCAGCGTTTACATCGGACTGGTTCTCTTCCGTCTGGTTCGCCAGGCCGGCAAAGATTTGACTTAAGGAAAACTCGATGAGCAAAGTAAGTACGTTTCTCATTCTGGCGCTCTTCGCGCTGATCTTCGCGGTCAACGGAGGATACATCGAAATCCCCGATTTCATGCCGAATTCCGAATCGAACAAGTCAGCCCCGCCGGCAGCAGACCTCTTCCTCTACGCAGTGGAATAGGATTTGCAAAAGGTTTCGACGATCTCTGCCGTGTTGGGTCCCGAGTCGCTGGACGGCGGCATCGAGATCAACATCGACAACAACACCTACCGCACCGGCTCCACCTGCCGGCAAGTAAGTAAAGACGACCAGAAATTGGCTCGAAGCCAGCGCAGTTTTCGAGCCGATTTCTGGTTTTACAGAAAGCGAATGAACATGAATGTTGAAGCGAAGCGGAGCAACGACGCTCTGCTTGTCGTGCTGGATGGTGGTGCATTTCTTGGCGCCGTGCAGCCGGGTCTGGTCTCCTACCTACAGGAGAAAAACGTAGATGTTTGCGCTTATGCAGGCATCTCGATCGGCAGTTGGATCAGCACCTTGGTGTGCAACGGCAAGTCACAGGAGGAAATGCGCGAGTTTATGCTCAAGCACTTTCTCAAGAGCTTGACGCGCGGAATTCTGGTCCCGCCCTGGCGAGACCCTCTCCGCATGCTCGCTGGTGGGATTTTCGATCACCTGCCGCTCACACAACAGCTGGTGAAAGAGCTCAATCTTTCGCCGCAGCCGAACCTGCGCATAGTTTCTTACGACCTTTTGAGCCGTAAACCGTTCGTTTTTGAAGGGACGGATTACCCTCTCGATATCGCCCTTGCCGCCTCATGCTCTCCCTACCCAGTCGTTCGACCGGTTCGCTACGTCGACGAGAAAGGGGAGCTGCATTTGCTCGTTGATGCATGTGCATATCTTCTGCACAAACGCTTCTTCACCGAGCCGACTCTTGTTGCCCGCATGTTTCCCATCAAGATGCGCAGCAGCCAGAGCGATGAAACCGAAGTGATGATCGGCTATCCGTTCGGCAAAGTAATCCGGCGCGTTTCACCGGCCGAATTCGACAAGTATCGACTCTTCGGTTACGCGCGCGCAGCAAGCACTCTGGCTCCACTCTTGTCCGAGGGCAAATTGCCTCTCAGATAAATTCGCCCAGCTGTTAAAAACTAAGAGAAAGAATGCACATGGACAAGGTCCGACACTTGAGCATCGTTCGCACCGACGACGCGGACGACGATGATCGACGCTTTTCCACGATCATCCCTGGGCGCATCTCCATGCCCGGATACATGAATTTCCCCGTCACCATGACCATGACAATCACAAAGCGCTATCCCGATTTGCTCGAGGTGAAGGTAGTACACAAGGGCGTCTTCGAGCACCACTTCTCCGCCAGCGTTCGCCAGTTGTCCGACGGGCGCAAAAGCGCGATGCACTCGCATCAGGCCTCGATTCAGCCCGCTGACGGCCGGCGCGTTTCCATTCAGGCTCACACGTGGCACTGGCAGATTCCCGTCGAGGTTTCGCGAGACGACGTCGATCAGTTATTCGACGATGCCGATATCTTCTTCGGCGACTAAGACGGAACGCATCATTCGTTCGGTGCAAATCGAGCGTGGAAAGCCCAGGACCGAAGTCGCGCGTCAAGACTTCCGCGTCCCCGCCGGTACAGTCCAGCAACAATTCAATATCGGTTAGCTCGAATTCGAACTCGATCAAATTCTGCATCGGCAGAATGGAAAGGAAATGAAATGACTATTTCAGCCAAGTGGCATGGATGCGACCTCACCGACGATCAGCTCACGGTTCTCGAGTGGTTGAGGGATTTCTGCCAGAAGGAGATTCGCGCTAACGGCGCCAAGTACCACAAGTCGCAGACGACGCCGTGGGACATCATCAAGAAGGCGGCGGCGTGCGGCATCTACTCCGACGACTTCTTCAAGCAGCTTTTCGCCGATCCTACCGGCTTGACGGCTGCGTTGGGGATCGAGGAATTGTTCCATGCCGACCCCGGTATCGCGCTGGCAATCTTCGGAACCGGCTTGCCGGCTGCGGCGCTCATCGCCAACGGCACGCAAAAGCAAGTAGACGAATGGCTGCCCAAGTGCTTCGGCACGGCGAAAGATCCCAAGGTCGCCGCTTTCTGTACTTCAGAAGCGGACGCCGGATCCGACGTCAGCGGCATGAAGACTCGCGCGGTCTATGACGAGAAGTCCGACACCTGGACGCTCAACGGCACCAAGTACTGGATCACCAATGGCGGTATCGCCGACGTGCATGTCGTCGTCGCTTCCGTCGATCCGGAATTGGGTTCTCGCGGACAGGCAAGTTTCGTCGTCCCTGGCGGCACCAAAGGCTTGTCCGAAGGCGCCGTGCTCGACAAGATGGGCTTCCGCGCATCGCACACATCCGAGGTCGTTCTCGACGATGTCGTGGTGCCGGGAGACTGCCTGCTTGGCGGTAAGGACAAGCTGGACAAGCGTCTGGCCAAGGCGAGGAAGAACGAGTCTTCCGGTGGTTCGGCTGCCATGGCGACCTTCGAAGGCACGCGCTGGATGGTCGCCGCCATGGGCGTCGGTCTTGCACGCGCCGCCTACGAGTACGCCAGGGACTATGCGAAGACCCGTGTTGCCTTCGGCAAGCCAATCGCGGAGCACCAGCAGGTGTCGGAGATGCTCGCCAATCTGGCGACCGACATCTACCTGGCTCGGCTCGGTGTCATCGACGCCGCGCGGACGTATCTGACCACGCTTCACCTAGGGGCGGCGCAGGGGTCGAAGGTCAAGCTCTTCGCCACAGAACTGGCAGTACGAGCCACTCGCGATGCCGTCCAGATCCTTGGCGGCGCCGGCTACGTCAACGACCACCCGGTCGCTCAGTGGTACGCGGATGCACCTCTTCTGACCATCTTCGAGGGCACCTCGCAGATCCAGAAGAACATCATCGCCAGCGTCGAGACCGGTCTGCGCGTGCGCTGATCCAGTTTGTTGGCAAAATTAAAGGAAGGTCAAAATGAGTCGAACCCCGGTCAAACGATTGACCGAGACAAGCATCGATAAGGCGGACAGCCTCATTCGTGATGCTCAAGTAACTCTGAGCGAGTTCGAAAAACAAATCGAACGGGGCTTCAGCTGGTGGGTGAGGTTTGCCGATCGAGACTACGCCTCGACTCTCGCCGAGCGCTTCGAAAATTACTTCAAAAGCGCTAAAAATGTGCCGGGATCCATCGCCTGGATTGTGGTGGGCGGAATGGAGCAAGTGGGCAAAACACCGCTGCCGAAGCTCGACAAGCTGATGCGTAGTCAGTCCAAAATCAGCCGCCGGAAACTTCACAAGGTCCTCAAGGATCGCCGCGAGGAAATCGCTGAATTGCAAGAACACTATCGAGATGAGCGCCTCAGTCTGAGGAGCAAACACGACTTCGCGTTGTTCCTCGACGCGCAGAATAGCATCTCCGGCCAAAATCAGGAGGAATGATGTGTGATTTGAACAAGCTTCACGAGGAGCGGAATGTCGCCGCATCCGCGCTGGAAGATGCCGAGTTCGAGCAATTCGCCGTCTCGCTCGGCTGCGCCCCGCAACGACTGCGCACCATCAATGAGGAGGTCAAGTCGCAGCGCCGACACCTGGGCACTATCGACAGTGCAATCGAAGCTGAGCAATTTTGTCTTCGCGAGCAGGAGCGAGCCAGGACCGAACGCAGAAGTCGGCGCCTCAAGCTTGATGACGTCGACGTCGAGATCGCCTTCGCCGATCTGGTCTTCCAACTGCGCCGCTGACCATCAGTGCAACAACAGAAGAAAATTCAATAAACAACTAAATAAACAACTGAATCACCCAACAATCAACCTCAAGAAACAAGGAGTTCTCATGAACATTCGCACCTCCATCACCGCCGCTGTCATCGCCTTCGGTTGCCTCACCGGCATCGGCGCCGCCACCGCTTCTGCCACCACTTCCGGTGCCGAGACCATCACGACATCGGCGCCCAGGTGCGGCATCCACTACGAGCTGACGCGTGACCGCAACGGCCGCCTGTACTGCAAGTGGGCTCCCAAGCCGCGGCACAACCGCCACGACAGGGAGCGTCGCGCCAACAGCTAATGCTGTGACGTACTCCGGTCCTTCCTTGCGAGGGGCCGGAGTACCTTTCGCTCAGAGATAAAAAACTAAAACATCGCCTGCAAATTGAGTTGAACGTCCAACTAAAAGAAAGTCGATTGCCCCGTGTGCAAAATGAAAAACTGCAATACCTGCATCTGCGATAACAAGAAGGCATCAGAGCGAGTGGTCGAGCATGAGCTTGCGCACAAGCCGCTCCCCATGATCGATCGCATGTACGACTTGAATCCGCCTCAGGCGGAGAAGGAGCCATTTCAGATTGGGGAAACCGCCCGCTTGGTCCTCGCTGGTATTTCCGACACCTCAATCGTGATCACGGACAAGGACGGTCGCGAGATGACCTTCGCCGAGATCGTCGCTCTCAAGTTCGCCTACTTGCTGGTCGTGCCCGACAAAGATCTGTCCTTCTCCGGTCAGCTTCTGGCGCCGGGTGTCAAACTGAAGTATTCAACTCGCTCCTCCAAGTGTTTGGAAATCACATGAATATCGAAACGCTCATCTTCGCTGGCGTTGTGTCGGTGACCGCCCTGCTCTTGTGCATCTTTCTGCACATCCGTCGCCGTTTTCGTTTTTGGAAAGGCGAGGCGCAGAAACTCCTCGAGGGCGGCTACCTGCCGGCACCGTCGACATTCTGGGCGAGGCTCACCTTCAGCCTCGTCTGCCGTTTGCTCGTCTTCATGGCTGTCGGACCGGTCAAAGTTGTTGGTCGGCACAACGAGCGCTACAACGGCCGCCTGCTGATCGGACCCAACCACACCTTCAATCTCGACTTCGCGGTCACACGTGTGGCGGTCGGGTGCCATTACACGCAGGTGGCGAAACATGACGAGCTGAAGGGCAAACGCGCGCTTCTGGCTGCTTGGGTAGGAACCATTGCCGCCAAGGTCGAAGGTGGTGTTGCGGCTCTCGGAAAGGGTAATGCTGTCGTGGAGGCTGCGGCACACTATCTCGCATCCACGCGATTGGCGCGTCTATTGATCTACCCTCAGGGCAAGCTCGTAGAGGACAACGTGCTTCGCTGCGACGATTTCCGCACCGGTGCGGCGCGTTCTCTCAATCAGGCCACCGAGCAACTGGACAACGATCAGCCGCTCGCATACTTGCCCGTTGCGCTGCACTACAAGCGTGATCGCGCCGATGCGACCCTGTTTCACCGCTTTGTAGAGCTGATGGCGCTGGTGGTGCCTCCTCTGCGGAAGTTCCGTTTGTGGGTGGACACCACGCGCGCAGAAGACGGCTCGAAAATCGTTCGTAAGCGCAGGCACTACGGGGCTTCCGTTGTCGTCGGCAAGCCGGTTCCGATCGGTGAGCTTCCGGACGATCCTCGTGAGTGCGCCAACTTCATGCAGGGGCGAATTCAGGAACTACTGGTTCGAGCCGAAGCGATCTAGTCAGGTCAGTTAGAGAGAATCGAGAAAAAGTGAACAATGTTTTGGTTGCGGCATTCCTTCTGGAAGCCGTCTTGATCGGGCTTTGCGCTGCGCGCTTCAAGGCATTCGCTAAGCGCTGGCATTCGTTTGTTCAATCCGTATCGGTCTGCGGCACACTACCGCCACCGCCCAGCGACTTGGGTTTCCTCACTCTGCGTATGTTTTCCCGCGCATTGTGCTTTGTTCAGGTCGGCAGCGTAAAGGTATTCGGCAAGGAGTATCTCAATTCGGTAACGGGTGCGAAGATGATCTGCGCGAATCACCCATTCGGCGTCGACGGCAATGTGCTTGCCATGGTGCTCAACGCCAAAGTGCGTGTCATGGTCCATGGCGATGTTTTCAAAGCCGCCGGGGGACTGGGTGCGCATATCTTCGCGCGTTGGGGAGCATTCGTCGCCAACGACACGATTCGCGATCGCGGGGTGCGAGCACGCGCTGCCGCGGCGCAGGTTCTGACTTCCGGTCAAACGCTGGTTTTGCTGCCGGAAGGGCTGACCAACATGCAGCCGACGATGCTGCCGTTGCAAAACGGAGCTGTGCGCATCGTCAAGCAAGCAGCGCGAGAGTCGGGTGCCGCAACCTGGATCGTTCCGGCGCACTTGCGATATGGTGCCTATCCGGGTGAGTGGATCCAGCGTTTTCCTCGCCCGGTGCAGTATGCACTTGTGCTGCTGCTCTTCGCGCTTTATCGGCGCGGTGTCACTGTTACATTCGGCAAGCCGATTGCTGCAAGCGAGTTGGCACTCAATCACGCCGATGCGACGGCTCAACTTCGGGATGCGATTGAGTGGACAGGTGGGAAAGCCAATGCTGCGCGGCTTTGTTGAACGTCGTCTCGAAAGAGAAGGTGAGAATGCATACGCGGCGATTTTCGACCCTGCGCTGGCTGATTATGAATCGGCCCTCGCCTGGTTCAAACGCCGCATGCGCAGAAGCATCGCCGTCGCAGGGTTAGCATATTCCGATGCTCGTACTTCCGGAAGTTTGGAAGAAGACCGCAGGGCGCTGGATAAGTATTTAGCGACCATAGCCTTCGAAGACGAGATGTTCGCGAGAGCAGAGCGACGGCTAGGTCACAATCTGGAAAAGGCACGAAAAGGCGCAGAGGAAGCCAGGCAAAAGATCTTCGACTCGCCTCGTAATCGAATTCTTGCGCGCGTTTTCATTCGCTAAATTCGCATGTCCAGGTAGAAAACTTGGACATAAAAACAAGACTGGAAAGGAAAGACAATGGCTCAGAAAAAGGGTGCGGCCAAGAAGCAGAAGACGGCTCAGCAGACCGCCGAGCTGAAGGCCCTGGAGAACCGCCCGACACGGCATTGCTGCGCCTCGCCGAACTGCCCGACGCCCAGGGAGGCGATCGTGCAGAAGGACTTGCAGCCCGCCGGCTTGCCGCGTGGACCGATGAAGTTCTTCCACAAGAACTGCTACAAGAGCCTCTAGATTCGAACTGGTGAAAGGAAATATCATGACCAATCTGGAAATCGGAGAGGCGCAATACGCCCTCTTCGTCCGTATCAATGAGTCACTGCGCGAGCGTGCCGGTCAGATCTTCGAGGAGCGCGCGCGGTCTCTCAATCCGCAGCTCCGCCACGAGATCAACAGCATCGAGTTCGACGAGAGCGGCTGCACGATCTCCTACACGAGCACCCACTGCTCCAACTGCCGACACTATGACGAGATCGACCACGAGTACATCTCGCTCAACGAGCTGCTGCCAGTGACGCCGCCGACTCAGCCCGACAATCTCACGCGTCAGCAGTGTGTGAAGGCTGCTCGTGAGCGGCTTTTGGATCAGCACTTTCAGTCCGCTCGCACGCGCTGAACTGTGTTCGGGAGACAGAAGTGTACGTCTGCATCTGCCATGCAGTCACCGACTCCCAGATAAAGGAGTTTGCCGCAAGCAACGGCTGCAACTGGCGGAAAATGAGAGATGAGCTCAAAACCGGCAATGATTGCGGTTCTTGTGCCATCAAAGCCAAGCGAATTCTGACTGACAGCTGCTCGAAATCCGATGAGGCGGCTCTCTCAGCTGATGGAAAATCTGAACGAAACTAAAGGAAGGTTCAATACAAAGTGACAGTTCAAGGCGTAGGACGCGTTTCGCACTCGACCACCGGAAAGATCCAGATCAGCTGGAAGGAAGATCTCCAGGTCGCGATCAAGTTCGAGACCAACGTGATCTACCCCCACCTGGCAGAAGTCGAGGTCACGCACCCCAACTTCCATCATCGATTCACCACCGAAGTTCGGCAGCTTGAGCGCGGTCGATACAGCGGCGCGGCGTCAAATAACACGACGGTAACTCCGTCACCGGGTGGACAGGTCTGCATTCAGGTTCACACTGACCGCCTGCGTGTTGCCGTCATCGCCCCGGTCAACGACGTGAGCTTGTTCGTCGCACTTGCAGAAGCCAACTGCAATCGCCCCATCTGAAGCCCACAACAAACAAGAATAAGAAAGGCTCGAAATGAAACTCGGTAACATCAACTTCGCATTCAACATCTGCAGCACAGTCCTGGCAGTCGTCGGTCTGCTCGTGTTCGTCGGCAACCCGCTTTACGGCGGTATGCTGCTCGTTTCGGCTGCACTGCTCGCGTCCGACTGGAAGCACCGGATCGCAGCCACCATCGGCGTCGGCGTGCTGTGGGCGGCGGTGTCGGGGCTGTGGCTCTTCGTGCTCGCCGGCGTCATCAGCTACGCGCTCTTCCGCTCGAAGTTCAGGCACGCGTCGGCGTACTCGTGGTGGGTTTTCGGCGCCGCGATGCTGCTCATGGGACAGGTCTCCGTTGCCATCTTCTACGGTGTCATCGGCGCGCTCGTCTGGAAGCTGACGCGGCAGTAAATCTGACGCAAAGCTAGCAAGCCGAGCCGGGCCGCTAGTGTAAACACAACGCCAGTGGGGGTGGTCTTCTTCGGAAAGCCACCTCCACTGCGCTGTTGCATCTTGCTAACGGCTTCGCTTTTTGGCACTGATATTGTTTGTTCTTCTTTTATTAAAAAGGATAGTAGGTGATGATAAGAGAGAAAAGCGGGCGACATGTGCGGTCTCAACTACTTCTTGCGAGTGTAGAGCTTTCCGCTTACCGACAGCTTCTTCTGCGTCTCAGAATAACCATAGTCTTTCTTGTCGCCATATGTGAGCACCCCCGAGACGTCCTCGGAAGCCATAGACGGTCTGCTCGAAGCTAATTGGTTCTTAGAGCTCTTGAATTTGAGGCTTACTTCAGTCTGGGCATTCAGCTGCTCAGCGCTGAATTGAGCTCTGTCGTTTTTGGGCAATGGTGCAAACTTCGACAGTACATAGCGCTTTGCTGGTCTGGCAGCAGTCTGCGTCGGACCACACTGTTTGGCGCCCTTGCTAGTACGCCGAGAGCCGGAGGTCTGCGTGTAGTTGGTCATCGGAGTCCAGTAGAATTTACCGAGGTTCGGCGACCTCTTAACCAACCCCTTTTCCCAACCGGAAACCTTATGGGCGGTGCGCTTCGAATGGAATGTTGTGGATTGCGCGTCTTGAGCTTGCGCCTGCGAACAAAACAGCACAAGACTCGCAGTTAGTGAAGCTGCGAGCGCGAAAATTTTTCTATTGCTTTGTGTTTTAGCAACTGCTGAATGCAACATATCTAATTTTCTCTATCGAGCCTGGGAGGGCTTATTTGGGCAATCTATCAGATCACTGCGTGAAAATGCCATGAAGATCCGATGGTTTTTTCTGATCGTTAATACACTTTTTACCGAGCATTTATAGGACTGTGCTTGGGTCGGCAAGCAACTGCGCGGGCGGCGCTTGCTCAACCGCTCCAGCCGCGCCTCCCTTACGTCCGATTTCGTACGAAGCCGCCACGCAGATGGTTAGAAGTTGTGCAAATGCTTGCAAATCTTCTCGGGTCATAGTCTGACCTCTTTTGGCTTCCAACATTTGCAGCAGTTGACCTTTTGCGGCTTGTAGCTGCTGTTCCGGTGATGCTGCAGCGGCTTGCCCCTGCATATTCTCTGGTGACTGGGTGACTTCGGGGTTGGCGAACTGCATCGTGTCAGGCTGACCTTCAGCCATTGCAGCTGAGGGATCGCCAGCCATCGCGGCTGAGGGATCGCCGCCCATTGCGGCAGCGGGATCGCCGCCCATTGCGGCAGCGGGATCGCCAGCCATTGCGGCAGCGGGATCGCCAGCCATTGCGGCAGAGGGATCGCCGCCCATTGCGGCAGAGGGATCGCCAGCCATTGCGGCTGGATCTGTCATTCCGACGGGAGCCGTTTGAGGCGCGGTGAGCGGAGCTGCTTGCGGCGGGGTCGCCATCGCCGTTTCCGGCGGAACTTCCGCAGGCATTCCCGCAGGCATTCCCATGCCCGCCTCGGGAGCCATTTGCACAGGTATCGCTGCATTCGGATCAATTTGTCCTTCCATCACCGGCATTTGCTGCACTGGTTGTGCGAATGGCTCATTGAGCGCTTGCGCTGGGTCACCCTGCATTATCTGTCCAGCGGATTGCGCATCAAGCGAACCGGCCTGTTGCGCCGTTGCAAGCACAGTATCCAGCTGCGCGCTGAAGTCTTCTGGTGTTGGATTTTTTCGCTCGTGCGCCGGAATTTGGTCCGAGTACGTATCACGCACCAGGGTCATGAAACTCTCAAGCGCTACACCCATATCTTGCTGGGCTTTCTGCTGTTCCGGTGAAAGTTGCTCGGCCGGTTGCGCAAGCGAAGCATTCTCAGCAGGTACAAAATTCTGCGGCGCCGATACTTCAGCACCTGCTGGTGCGAGAGCCTCAGCACCTGCTGGCGGCAATACTTCTGCCCCAGTCTGAAGTCCGGCTGCTCCGCCGCTGGCAAAGTCAATTTGCGGATTTGGAAAACCAGAGGGCAGGGCTTGTGCTTCAGGCGCGAAACTTTGATTCATCGGCGCACTATAAGTAGAGGCGTCCATTTGAAATGGCGAGTATCCCGCAAGAGCGTTGGTATCAAACTGTTGTTGTGCCGGTGCGGGCTGCTCGAATGCAAGTTCAGTCATTAGTACACCTCAAATATGTTTTTATAGATACGCCAGCGCTCTTGCATGAGCACATCGCTTGTTCGTGTAGTTAGAAATTACTCAGAACTCGGGTAATTATCTGGAATGATTTGTGTCTTTTTTGTTTGCGCTCGAGAACGGCTTGATTGGTGAATTTCGTTTGGTAGATTTAGTGGATATGGAATATCAAGTAGAGTTCCAACGACGCCACGATCAAACCGATTGGAAATAGCATAGTCGTGAGAAAAGTATCAAAGCTCCAGGTCGTCTCCATGCCGTCGGCATCATCGAGGAACCAGAGAAGACCGTTGACGAAGGGCATATGCGCCTGTCCGAACGCGAATATCATAACCAACAAGATCAAGAGAATTTCAAACATCTTTTTGCCTGCCTACGCCTGACGTCCATAGTTGTTTTGCATTTCACGGCACGGAGGATACAACTTTATTGATGCAACATCATCGCTGATTTCGTTTTCAGCGCAGGAGTACAAGCTTCCCCAATACTCTGGTCCAACTTTTCTCGTCAAACGTTGTATATAACGCGCGTTATATTTGCATTGAATTACTGGAATCAAGCAGAAGCCGATCAGCACCATTAGCATTAATACGAGATCGAACAGCAAAAGGTCTATGCGCATATTCCGTTTCCTTTATTGTGAATTGTGATTGGCTGTGCCAATAGAAAACGGAGTGGAGCAAACTAGTCGAATGGATGAAACGCTCCATAACGATCGCCAAACCATAATTGGTTCTTTGCATTCCTGATCACAGAGTAGGTTTCGTTATGTCTGAACTCGGCTCCAGTACTGTATCTGGCTGCCCAGATGTTACCTGCAGCGTCCATATTTACCGACAGATTAGGCAATTGATATGCATTTTCGGTTTCTAGAGAAATACAATAATGCTTTGGTTGATTGATTGATGTCACTGCATATGGTGGCTGAGCAAAACCGTGACCGGCAAAATTGGAGGTGCTGGACATTTCCGTACCTATATAGTTTGTGAATTGTGCGTGGGGGGAGATGGGGGAAACCCATTCGATGCTTAGAGCATACTAATAAGGTGCGGTATTAATCCGGAACAACGTGTGACTTTTTTGTTTAGGCAGCAATTGCCGTTCCGCTGGGCACTTTTGTTTTCGCCTCACCCGCCGGTGAATGCAAGACCTTAATCTGTCCTGGTGAGTAATCCGAAATTATGGAACACTCGTTCCACGGATCTTTGCTCCATTGACCGGACGAAGAGTGATTGTTATAGATCACTTTTCTGCCGTTTTCGTCCACCCCGACAATACCAATGTGCTGCCTGTTGCCGCCTCCGTCTGCATAAATGACATCGCCTGGCTGCGCTTCGTCGGGACCTGATTGCGTCCAGCCGTTGTTCGCTAATTGGCTAGCCAGCTCGGTAACTAGCGCACTGGCTGCATATGGGTAGCCACCGTCTCGAAGGACTTTTGTTACTGATGCTGCACAGCCGAGGTTGCCGCCCTGGCAAACTCCTTTAAATTCTGTCTCTGCCCAGAGTTGTCGGCTCAGTGCCTTTTCAGACAAATCCATAAGGCGCATGTCGCCGGAACTTTGACCATCCCAAACCGGAGCGTCCAAGTTGCGCGATGGAGAATACGCTGCGTCGGATACGCCACCGCCACCGCCGCCACCTCCATAGCCACGACCACTGCCGCCACTGCCGCCGCCGCCGCCGCCGCCATCTCCACCATAGCCGCCGCCGCCGCCGTCGCCACCATATCCGCCGCCACCGCCGCCGCCACTACTGCCGCCACCACCACCAGCGCTGCCACCGCCGCTGCTATCACCACCATAGCCACCGCCGGCACCACCGCTTCCGGTGTCACTTGATCCTGCTGCCTCCCTCATAGCCGCTGCTCGACGGGATTGAGCGAATGTCGGCATCGGTCGGCCTTCAGCTGCCGCTTGCCTGCAGTCTGCCAGCCATTGCATTACTTCATCCCAGCTTTGCGGAAATTCTGAGGCGAATGGATGAGTGGACTTGAAGGCATCAAGCATTGCCTGCACGACAGCCTTTTGTGCTTCGCCAGGCATTCCGTCTGTTTGAATCTCGATGTTTAATGGGTCGCCCGGCTTGGCGCGACTGTTCGGATTCTTTGTCAGTTTGCCCTGCGCATCGACTGTATAATCCGGCTGCTTGCCGGATAGTTTGTTCATCTCCGGTGTCGAAAATTCTACATTAGAGGTATTCTTGAAAATGTTCTCTAATTCGGCAGGCGTTTGATCAGAACTGATTGGTCCAGCTTGTTGAAAAATATCGGAAAACGAGAGGTGATCCGGTTCAAACGAGCTCAATCTCTCCGGTGCGAATGGCATACTCCAAGCCGAGTTGGCCAGGTCTCCGATTGGGGAGTCCAGGCCAAATGGCAGAGGGGGCATGAAATTTTCAAAGGGTGGCATGGGGTGGGGCTTCTTACTGGGGTGCGAGTGTCGGTGCGGACTTAAGTACGAGTCATTGCGTTTCTGTAGCCTTCAGCTGCACGTGCGAGATCGAAGTCGATGTAGTCATGATCCTTGTCATTCAAGCGACGAGTAGCATCACGAAAACCCTCGAGTGCATTTCCTGCTCTCTCAACTGGAGCGGCACCGAAGTCAATTTGATCGCTGATGCCGCCCGCGGCGCTGGAGCCTTTCCATTCTCCTTCCGTTCCCTTACCGAGAGTTTTTCCTATCTTCCCCGCAGTTTCGTCGATGGCGCTTTCAATTTCTTCTCCGATCCTTCCGCCCATTCTTTCCTCAAATTGACCGGACGCTTCTTTGTGTTTGTCTTTGTGATCTTCTTTCCAGAGTTCAGTGGCGTCTTCAAAACCGATGGCCGATGGTCCCGCCTTTCGGAATTCGTCTCTCACAAGAGCGATGTGAGGATCGTTCAATCCACGTCCGAATGGTCGTCCATTACGATTGAAGCTATTGTTATTCACGTCGACATCGACATTTACGTCGACGTTTACATCTACATCTACTTTCGGACCACAGTCTTTTGCCGGCAGTTTTCTCCAGAGGTCGCTTGCAACGCTAGATGTACCGTTATCTTCCGTTGAGCGAATTCCTTCAAAAGCTGATTTGCCTTCACTAACACCTCGGTGCGAACTGCCACCACCTTCAACATTTAAACCACACATAGTGTTTTCTCCTTTGTAGAAACGATTGTCAGCGCGTGTCGCGCAATCAACGAGCCGGCCAGAACGTAAAGTTGTGCGGCTTAGAAACTGGTCTGCAAAAACCATATGCGCAGCGTGCGTACTGAATCCGGAAAGTTCTGTAAAAAATTTGTGTACGGCTGCAAATGGAATGCTGGTTTTCAAGCGGGCGGTTGATTCCCTGTTTTCGGACTAAATTCAAAAGAAAAGCCGAGGGAGCCGAGCTGGAAGACGGGAATAGTGATCTCGTTGACAACCTTGTGTGCTAATTTAGTCTTCATTAGCGGAGCTATTCATAAAGTAGCTTTGCTTCCCCGAGTACCTGGAGTTCCACTTACTATGCCTAAGGTGCTTCTGGCAGATGATGATCCGGAGCTGCTTCAGTCAGTAAGCGCCTGGCTGCAGCACCATAAGTTCAACGTCGATCTCGCGAGCGACGGAGCCGAAGCGCGTGAATACATCGCGCAGATCGAGTATGACGTTCTGATTATCGACTGGACGATGCCGGCAATGTCAGGCATCGAACTCTGCCAGTGGTACAGGTCACGAGGTGGAACAACTCCGATTTTGATGCTCACCGGCAAGGACGAAATTTCCGATAAGGAAAAAGGATTAGACTCGGGCGCGGACGACTACCTGACTAAACCTTTCGATCTTCGAGAATTGACGGCGAGATTGAATGCACTGATGCGGCGAGGAAAAGTTCTAGCAACGCGCGTTGCTGAAGTAGGTCCACTAACGATTGATCCTGATGCTCATCGCGTGCTTGTTGACGGTAAGGAAATGAAGTTGACTGCAACTGAATTTGCCGTGCTCGAATTTATGGGACGCCATCCCGATCAAGTGTTTAGCGCTGATGCATTAATCGCGCGGGTGTGGAAAACATCCTCAGAGATCTCGACGGATACTGTCAGGGTCTATGTAAAACGGCTGAGGGAAAAACTCGATGCAGCGGGCTACCCGGGGCTGCTCACAAACGTGCACGGTGTAGGATACAAACTCGTGCCCAATCAGCCTAAGAAAGCTTCCGAATAGTTTGATACCGAATATGGTGTCATTGATTCGTTGATGTTTGGCCGGCGAGGGACGTCTTTTTTGCATTGCTGGGTTAGCGCTAGCTCGCCTACTATTATCAATGTGTTCGTTTGTAGCCGTGCCACTGCGCAATCCGGCATGCATTGAATGCACCTCTGCGAGTTGCTGTTTGAAAGAATCCCAAACCTCCGCCTCGCCTGCCTTTCGAGAGGCTTTCGCGTCTCGCTAGCGGCGTTAACTAACAATCGATGAATTTTTTGCAGCTGCCAGGAGTGCAGTTGCATTGATGGGACAAACAGGACAATCATGAATTACTACCAGTTTGTTTTTTTTACACGCAACCCAACCCAGTTACAAAATTCCCCAGCGGACCATCTATGCAGCGCTAATGTCACTTTAAGTGATGCGATTTGTCACACGGTGATGCGATGCATCTCGAAATCTATGCGATGGCTCTCAAAGTAATGCTCTAGATAATTGTGTCGCCATAACTGGTAGCGATCACTGCTAGTCATAACTGAATACCCTACTAATTCGCTCAACTCTACGAGCGCTCTCTAACTAAGGAGAACAGCATGAGCACTTTCTTCATGGCTGCGGTCATCATCGTTGCAGGATTGAAAGTTTCCCTCCTGATGGGCTACTTCATCCTCAGCCTCGGACGTCTCGTTCGTTAGTTTGAACGAGCTTTCCTGATCGCACGCGCTTTTGAAAAGAACAGCCGAGAATCGAAACCAACAGGAGAATAGTGAAAATAACCACGAAGACCGTCACCTACAACGACCGACTCTTCGCGATCTTGACCAAATGCTTTGCAGAGCTTCTCGAGTCGTCGCACGAAGACGACCGTCGCTGGAATAAGATTGCCGGCGGCATTCACAAGCACGGGCTGCTTTCCTTCACCGTTGCCGTG
Organism: Cyanobacteria bacterium PR.3.49; assembly: GCA_013997645.1. Lineage (GTDB taxonomy): Bacteria > Cyanobacteriota > Vampirovibrionia > Obscuribacterales > Obscuribacteraceae > QKMZ01. The sequence continues at coordinate 69,398 of PNKB01000001.1, read as the reverse complement.
CCACGAGCTGATCGGCACGTGGACGTTGATACCACACGCTTGAATAGCGACAGTCGCTACCGCAAGCACATGGCGCAACAACTGAAGAAGCCGGCTGGTCCTGATTTCCGCCATCAGGAAATGCCTCTTGAGCGGACCCGTCTGAGCGAGCCTGATTACCTGAATAAAATGGCGGGCATTCTTGCCTACCGCTGGATGCAGAAAATCGGTGTGGACCGGGCCGCCGGTGCTGATCGCATCACGCTGCTGCATCTCAATGCGTCTGTCCTTGCCGAATGTTTGGACCGGATGTACATGTACGAGTCGACTGCTCGCGGTGTCAGCCACCGGATCATGCACCGTTTTGCTGAAGAGATCATCGACAACGACCCCGAAGTTCAACGCATCTTCGGAGAGCTGAATACGAAAATGGATGAGATCGAAGCGAAGATGAAGCGTGACGTCGACAGCGCACTGGCGCGCATCGCGGCTGATACCAACGCGAAGTTCGACGCGCTCAAACAGAAATACCAGAGGCCGACGCCTCAGGTGTGATACTAAGTTTGGAGTAACCATGAGTATGAAAACTCACATGGACGAAAGCACGCGCTTTCACGCTGCCCATGCGGCAGCGAACCTGAAGCAACGTTTGTTGCCCCACGTCTTGGGGCAGCAGCGACCTGCTTTCAGCTGCCCCTGTGATGCCAACCACACAGGATACGCAGAAGCCGTCGACGTCATCCATCCGGATGTCGAGGCAATCGACGGAGACAAGATCGGGCTCTGGGGCCTGTGGAGCGTGGTGATGCGCGAGCGCGCACACGATACGGCGAGCCACACTTTGAGCATCGGTGAGTTCGTGTCCAAGACGGAGCTTTTCGCGATGTTCCGCGAGGCATTCGCAGGCATTGACTTGCCCCTGGAGCTGCCGATCGTGCAGATCCTGAGCGGTCAGCATGACCTGCCTTCGGTCTTCTCTCGCAAGCGCGGCTTCACAGGAGGCAATCTCGTAGTAGTGGTGCGTCCTGGTGAAGCGTGTTTCCTTCGCGCTACGAACGAGGGAGCGCTCTGGTCGGATGCCACCATTTTCGTCAACGACGCAACGAACGATGACGAGCCGACTATCTCGATCACAATCGATGGTGCACTCAAGCATCTCGATGCTGACTCTGCCGAAGGTTCCCGCCGCTATCTCGGCGGTCGTTCCGGAGCCGGCAACCTCCTTACGTTTGTCGTGGCGGAGGGGGCTCAGGAAAAGGACGTTCGCGTTCCGCTGGCTCGGCTGATCGATTTCGATCCGCGGACCGGCGAACACACCTTCGAACTGGCCGAGGGCATCGAGTGCGATTCTGCCGTCCAGGTCGAGAGGAGTTGTGATGAGTGAGCCGGACTTCGTACTCAATACCATACACACCAACCCCATCCTCGCACGCCGCGTGCTGGAGTTCGTCGAGATGTCGGAGCGTTATTTGATCGCTTTCGAGCGTGAGGTGAAGCACGGCATCTTCCGGGTGTCTTTCACCGATCGAAAGAGGGCGCTCGAGCTCGCCAAAGAACAATCGAAGTACCTTCGTCTGGCGACTTCGAGATCCGAGTGCGGAATCTGGATCTTTCTGAACATCGAAAGAACTCCCATCTCTCTGGTGCAATTCGTCGAGCAGAACTGCAGGAGCAAGTCTCTGCTGCGTAAGATTCTGCGCATGCAGTGGCAGAAGCTCAACAAGCTCACCGCCGAGTGCCATGTAGGACTCGAAGGGAGTTCGTTGTAGAGGATTAAATGGGGGGAGCGGCACGTCAGTTCGGCGTGCCGTTCCCTTCCATTTCTTTTGGAACTGTAACTACTACGCTATGTCGTGAGAAATTTCATCACAAATTCACCAGCGATAGTGTTTTAATCACAATCAATAAATAGGTTTGTCAATAGATCGGCGATCTCGCTTAAACACAAAATTCACAACTCGTTCCAGATTTCTTTAGGTCCGGAACGTAGGATGTGTGCATACCCCCGGAAAAATACACAGAGTATCGAATTCCCATATAGGAACTTAGAGAGGTGTTTGTATGGTCCCTGCAAAGCAAAACACGCCGGATGCCGTTCAGATTGGAAACGACTTCTTTGCCAACATGCTTGCCGAGCAAGCACCGCAAGATGCATATAAGGAATTCAAAGCTTTTAAAGACTTGCTCAACATGCATGCCGGCAGAATAGCTGCTCAACAGGAGTTTGGTTCTTTGACGCTCGTTTCCGAATCCGAATGATTCACAAAAATTGCACAGAATGTTCCGGTTTTGTACCTGATAGCAAAGTAGTATTTCAGCATAACCAGTGAGTCCCGCGCAAACCCCTCTTGGTACCGGCAACGGTACCAGAGGATTACTAAAAAAGGTGAGAGTAGTGAGAGCCGAAGTGATTCAAGTAGAACAATTGCAGCCTCTTGCTCACACCGTTTGGAAAATTTAAAAGGGGAATGCATCCTGGGGCGGGCCCTGTCCGCCCCGAGCGATGTTTCTTCACAACGAGCTTTAGGGAGAGGTCTTACGAACGGGTGAAAACCCGTTCGTTGCCATTTCAGGGTTGGGAAAATTCCGTATTTTTTCCGGTATTGCGTTTTATCTTAGCCTAAGAGAGTGGAAACCAATATGGATTAACTATGGAAAAACTAGTCTCAAGAAACTCCAATTACATTGCCGTGCACAAGCGTCATTCGCACACTCCAACGCAACCTAAGTCGATAACCGAAAACACACTCGACTTCAGCCCTGTTGCAAACTCTGCTGCAAACAATGACGATGATCACGGCGACTATGACAACAACTATCTTATAGATAAGTATAAGAAGACGCTCAAGCGACAAGGCATAAAACGTCAAAAGACCGTCAGTAACATTTGCGGTCTACTGACTTTGCGCCAGGCGCTCGCAGCGCAGCTCGAGGTCAACAGCAATATTAAATGCGCTGCGGAGAATATTGTTGTTTTTGCAGATATGCGCACGTGCCTAGATTTTATTGTGCGTCTGTTGTCCGGAGATGTTTCGAAAGCAATTTTGGAAAACCCTGGTAATCGAAATGTCAAATCGGTTTTGTCGTTCAACTCTCTGCCGTTTAAAGAAATCACAATTGATGATGACGGTTTGATTACTGAAAGACTTTCTGAACTCGATGAGCTCAGTGCGCTGGCGATTGTCTCTGCAACGGTTCAAGATCCGCTTGGTGTCAGTATGTCGCTCCAGCGCAAACAGTACTTGTTGGAATGGACGCGACAGACAAATTCTCATGTCGTCGACCGTGGAGCTATTCAAGGATTTCTGAAAGATACTGAATCACCGTCACTCTGGCAACTGAGCGGTGGAAAAAGTGTGATCTGCATTTGGGAGTTTGCCTCAATTCTCAAACCGTGGAGCCAGATGTGCTGTGCATTCTTTCCTGAAGAATTGGCTGTTTTAGCAAGACAATTGAAAGTAGTTATAGGTGGTGAAGTTGCGCTCAACGAGCAATTCGCCATGCATGAATTTATTGTCGATGGTGAATTGGAGAAGACTCAAAAGCACAGGGAATTATTGTGTTTAGAAAAACGTCGAATGTTCAATCTTGCTTGCAGCAAAATATTCGATGGAAAGATTCGCATGATGAATATGAATAGGAGTTCAAAGCTGGTCTTCGATGTGAGCGGTGAAATTGATCTTTCATCAGTGCTGGAATGTGCGCAGCGAGTCGAAATTCCTGCAAGTTGTCTGAGTATGTTTGATTCAAGCGGCGTATCCAGCAAAATGCTGATCGACCTTGACAAAATCTCACTGGAAAGAATTCCCGAAAAAATCGAAGCGCTTCAGTGCGTAATGGATGTTTATCGGAGCCGCGGCTGTAACGTCTAGGCGAACTCTTTATCGTCTAGCCGAACTATCGTCTACCCGATTTCAACATCGACTACCCGAATTGCTCACTGTTTCAAAATAACCGCCGTCTACTTGAAACCATAAGGGTGCCGGAAGGTTAGCTTTAGCCGTGTCATAATCGTAATGTTCTGGACTGGACCATGAAATTACGATTAGCGCACAAAGTCATAATCACAATTGCCATTCCGGTCATTTTCCAGGCGTGTTTTTTCGGCTTTCTGTTGAAATCCGTCAGTGAGTTGGACCAGCTGGAGAAGACTGTCCGCGCCACGGCCAATGTTCTTGTTTATCGAAATCAAATCAGTGTCTGCCGGGCACTTATGTATCTTTATTGTGGTCTGAGCCGCGTTTCCCAAAAGCCGGAGCATCGAGCGAAATTCGCTGAGTATGCATCTGTGCAGGTGAATGCATTTCACAAGTTAGATGAGCAATTTAAAGATGTTCCTGTAAAACGGTCCATTCTTCGCGAAGGTTGGAATATCGGCATTCTCACTATTCAAGGACTATCAAGTCTGATGCGAGCCGCTCCTCCGAAAAATATGACTCAGGTGCTTGGAAGTCCTGCGCCGATCCTCGGCATAAATATGATTCAATCGCGTCGGCTCAATATGGAGAAGATGTTCGACTCGATTGAAAAATCACAAGAAAAACTCATGCAGGAGTCTGAAGAGAAAGAAGATGCAATTAAGAAAAGTATTCTGATCTATACATTTGCATCGCTGCTGATCAGCCTTTGCGCGGGCCTGATCTTCAGCCAGTCGATAACCTCACGGCTCAAGAAGGTCGTCGACAATATCAAAATGATGGGCGGTAAGGATGAACAGCTCTTGCCGGTAGGAGGCAACGATGAGATTGCGGCCTTGAATTTGGCGATTGTGAATACAGATAGACAAATTAAAGAGGCAGAGCAATTTCAAGCTCAGACAGCGCATATCGTCGCGCAAGAACTCGAAGAGCCGCTGCGGCAAATTAGAGATTCATTTATTGAAATGAAAAAGAGCGGCTTTGAAAAACTTGACGCGAATGGTGAAGAACGTGTTGAAAGGTCGCTTTTTGAAGTAGGTAGGCTGCGGGCTCTTGTTACGGATTTAATTTCGTTAGATAAAATCAGCAAAATCGGCTGGCAACTCCAGTCGAAGACTTTGGATCTGTCGGTGATTGCTGCGAATGCCGTTGACACTGTCAATGATTATGCAAAACAAGCACAAGTCGAAATAGTTCTGAAAACGCAACCGACGCTTGTCACCGGCGATCCGGCACGAGTTCAGCAGATTGCCTTGAACCTATTAACCAACGCAATCAAGTTTTCGCCTGCAAATTCCACTATTGAAATAACAACCGCCGCCGATGGTAACTTTGGAAAACTCTCGGTTGCAGATCGTGGAACAGGTATTCCAGATGAATTTCAGCAATCGATCTTTGGGCACTTTGAGCAAGCAACAAGAACTGATGCGACGGAGAAAGGCGGCTCTGGGCTTGGTCTGGCGATAAGCAAACGCTTGGTCGAATCCCAGCAAGGCAGGATGGGTTTTCAATCTAAATTGGGTCAGGGCTCAACTTTTTGGTTTTCATTGCCAACCGTCAATTCGAATTCTGAACTAAATAGTGAGTCCGTAGCTTCTGTACCGGTTTTCGAACCTACTACTGATGCGCCTTCAAGTTTTCATCCAACACTCTGGCGCAAACTACTCCTCATGGTTCTCTTGCCGCTTGCTGTGCAGCTTTTGACTAGTGTGACATTGTGGAATGTGATCGGTTCTATTCGAGAGAACGTCAACGAGTTTAATAGAGTCAGTCAAATGACCAGCTACCATGCAAAATTGGTAGATGCGTTAGCCCGTGCGACATTTTTTGCTACTTTGTATAACGTCGAGCCAACGGAGTCGTTTGTTCAACAGCTGCGGTACGAACGTCGTTCGGCTTTTGCCTATTTGTCGAAAATTCAAAATGAAGCGCGTTCAAATTCCAGTGTTGCAAAAATTGTTCAGCCATTGGAAGCAATCGTCAACAATCAGATTGCTGTCCAGGACCAGTTCATGCTCGCTTCGGAAGACGCAAATCCGGATCAGTTTTTCGGACCGAAAAATAGGGACGCGTTTGAACGCAGTGTCACACAGCTTGTGGATCCACTGGACGAAGCTATATCTCGAGAGAAAACTCTCGTAGAGAAAAATATTTTAGGCAAAGCAGAGATGCGAGAGGTCGTAGAGAAAATAGCGATCTTGTTTATCTTCTCTATTTTTCTGGTTTCTGTCTTTCTAGGTATCTACATAATTCGTCGCTTCACGGCAAGAGCAGGCAAGATCGCTGACAACGCCAAGCTTTTCGCCGCGCGCGAACCGCTGCCTGAGCCTTCCACAGAGAATGATGAGATAGCATTTGTCGAGCAGTCATTTTATGCTGCCGCGAATAAGTTGTTAAAGCTAGAGAGATTCAAACAAGAATTGATTGCGCTGACCAGTCATGAGTTTCGCACACCTCTTACATCACTTTTGGCGAAAGTAGATTTAATGGATGCGGGCGTGTTTGGTCCGATCAACGAGCGCGGCAAAGCCATAGTTGCTGCAACCAAGCAAAGCATCATCGATTTGATTTCGTTGCTGACTAATCTCCTCGATGTCGAGAAGATTTTGTCAGGCAAAGTTCTTGTGCAAAAGAGTGAAGTGCAAATCGATGATGTTCTCACCAAAACCGAACGTAATCTCACGCACTTGTTGTCTAGCAAGAATATACAACTCAAAGTCGCTCATCCGGAAATTTCAGTGCGAGCGGATGCGATCAGGCTGGTGCAATCATTGACGGCTGTTCTGAATGACATTATTTTGAATGCCCCTGCCAATTCTTCAATTTCATTGAATGCAATAGAAGTTGGTCGCGAGTTCAGATTGACTGTGCTTGCCCCGGGTGGCGAATGCGCAAAAAACGCATTGAACAAAGAGAGTGCGCGCGGCCGATTGGCGGCTGACCTTTTAAGGTTGATCGTTCAGCAGCACGGTGGCAGTATGAATTTGGAGTCTGACGACAAACAGCTGCTTTTGAGAGTCACACTGGACGGGTCCGGACAATAAACAAAAAATACACAAATCGTTCCGGATTTCATACCCTGCTCTTTCATAAACTACTGTCATGGTTGCAGGTGGGTTTTCGCTATGAGTTTCAAGAAATCAAAGGTGTTGGATCAAGAATTTGTTGATGCGCTCGTAACTTTATCTACGATTCACGACTCGGCTAATAGCGAAAAACCCTCCGCGGGTGTGTCGGGTCACAAGATAAATGAAGGCTTTTATTTCATGTGTGGCTGGGACAGGCTGATGTCGCGATTTCGAGATGCTTGCGATACCCGCACCGGCACTCCCCAAATTTTCGTTTGATTCTTCGGCTTCTGTTGCTCAGCAAGGTATTATGGTGAAGGAAACCTCTTTCACCGTACCTGATGCCGTATGCGTCGCTCACGTCTTAATTCCCTTGTCGCGCTTGCCGCTTTTGCAGCAGCAGTATCGTGCAGCACGGTCTTTGCCAGAACCATCGAAGATTCTGCGGAGATGCTGTATAAAAGCGGACATAGAGAAGATGCCATCCGAACGATCACCAGGGGCATCAAACTAGCGCCTCAGCATGGGCATTTATACACAATTCGAGGACGATATTACTTGCGCACCGAGCGCTATGAGCTGGCAGTCGCAGATTTTGAGAAGGCGATGGCTGTCTCAGCGCATGAAAAGCAAGATTGGATTTACCGTATGAAAGCGGAAGCCAATGTGAATCTGCATCGATTCGATGCAGCAATAGCGGACATGAAGAAAGCGATTGCGCTGAAGAAAAATGATGAGTATTACAAGATGCTGGGCGAACTTTATTACCAGCAAAAACGCTATGACGAAGCAATTGACATTTTTTCGAAAGGCATTGCGGTCAACCCCAAGAGCTACTGGCTATACAGAATTCGCGGTGATGTCTATTTCCATCAGAAGAAGTATCAGAAAGCAGTCGACGACTACAGTGCAGTAATAAAAATCGTCCCGAATGATCTAACCGGATACGGATCGCGCGCAAAAGCCTATGAGCGAATGGGGCTCCACGCACTAGCGGACAAGGATTTAGCACGGACAAAAAAGGACAATGGCCTTATGGGCGATTTTCTGAAATAGCGCTCATTCTATCTCGTAACGATCGTCTTCAACCGTACTCCAAGAGAATCAGCAATCGGTACTTGGTAGTTATGTGTTGGGGCGAAGACATGTGCAGCGGTATTCCACTCGACGGGGCGCGGCTGAACCGAGGTATTTGATGCTGAAACATCATTTGATGCAGAAACTTCATTTTGTGCTGAAGTTATATTCGGCGATGGAATTACACTTGCTGCAGCACGTTTGACTGATGACGGTGCTTCGAGCTTAACCACTTCTGCGGCTTTTGCCATACCAGGGGATAAGCGCAAATTGCCGTCTGCCGGCTTGTAGTTGATAATTCCGGCAATAAACCCCACGCAAAGTCCTGCCATAACGAGATTGGGTAGCACCCGCCAGGATAGTAAATGATGGTCGTATGTGTTGCTCATTGCTGTTTTTCCAAAGATAAAAGCAGTCCGCGCTAACCGCCCAGTTGCAGTTTTCACCACAACCAGGCCAATGTAGAGCTTGCAAACTTTCAAAAGTTCCCAAAAGGAAACTTATTTCTTTGGCAGATTTTCGGACACCCAATTCTGGATAGACTCAACGGTCTCAGCGATTTCGATTTCCGTGGTGTCCAGCAGTGACATCTTTGGTTCAGTATTATCAGCATTGTCTTTCAACCACTGATTGAATTCGACCATAGACTTGAGGTTTTCTTCAGCGCCGGATTTGCGCCAATGCGGACGCGCTTTGAGCCTGTCGACCAGCACGTCTTCTTTGCAGTAGAGTGCCATGTAATGAACTTTCTCGATGTAGCGGCGTTCGTTTGTTTTTTCAAACTGATCGGGTATGCCGCTGCCGAACAAGACAACTGGACGCCCTGACTGATTGATGTTTTTCACCATTCGCAGCCACAAGTTGCGAAATTCGTAGTAATTATCTTCCGGCGTGTTGAACGAGTCGTTCCACAAAATGTCCTGGTCCAGCACCACAACGTTTTGCATTTGTCTGGAAAGCTTCAGTGCCGCCGTCGTTTTGCCGGAACCGCTGGCACCAGTTACGACGAACATCGGCAAAAGAACAAAGGGACTGCCGTACTGACAATGGCGGCAGATTGCGACGGGCGGAATAGGAATGACTTCCTTGTTGTCGCTGTATTCCCCGCAACCCGGACAAACATTAAACATGGGCACCTCCGCAAGGACAGTTTTAGCACATGAAGATTCAAAGGGCATACAATTGCGGCGATTATGGACACTCAGGAACATCGACGCCGACTGGTGCTTTTGCTTCGAATGGCTTATTCGGGCGAACTGGCGGCGGCGCTTGCATACAGCGGGCACTGGCGTTCGCTCAAAGATCCTGAGGAACGCGCTACTGTTCAAAAAATTGAGAGGGAAGAACTCGAGCATCGCGCGACAGTTGGAGAGATGCTGAAGGCTTTGGATGAGAAACCACAAGTTTGGCGCGAGTGCATGATGTGGATGATCGGACGCACTGTCTCAATTTCGTGCTTCGTGATCGGATATTTCTTGCCAATGTATTTTGCAGGTAAGTTGGAACACGCCAACGTGATGGAGTATGAGGGCGCAGCAGAACACGCCAGCCATCTCGGTTTGGAACGTTTTATTCCGGAACTGCACCACATGTCCGCAACTGAAAGAGAACACGAAGTTTTCTTCAGTTCAAAAGCGTTGAATCATCCGCTGCTTCCGCTGGTGAAAGCGATCTTCCGCTGGGACCCGCATGAAGTGATGGCGATTGATTCCTCGAAATCGTAGGTGAATTTTTCATAAGTCCTGTGTAAGTATAACTGTCGATGAAGCTCTGGCAAAAAATGGCACTTTTGATGATTGTTCCGCTTCTGCTGGAAGTCGGGTTTATCATCGCAGTCATGAAAGGGCAGAATGAGCTAAATCTCGCATATGCAGCCGAGCGAAAGAGTCAGGATACGATTATCTTGATTCACCGCGCGCTCAAATGCAGCCTTGATCCTTTGACGTATTTGATGAATTACAAAAATACCGGTTCATCAGGTTCTGATTTGGAACGTCAGCGTGCTTCTGAATCTTTGGATGAATTGCGCAGATTGAGTAAGCGTATAAAGACTTCGGAAACAACGCCGAATCAATTTGCCGGCATCTTACAAACGATGCACACATTGGAAGAATGTCTGGATGAAGCAGTGAATTCTAAAGGTTTGCACGAGCCGCATATGACAAGCCCGATGGACTTTATGCGTATTACAAAACTCGGGCGAGACATTATCTCGTTGACTAAACGAGATATGGATGCTGCCGATGTGGCGCACGAGCTCAAAATTCGTGAGGTGACGGAAAAACAAGCAAAATTTGACGCTCTGCTGATGACCGCTGTTTTGGTCAGTGGTACCTTTGCTCTAGCTCTCGTTTTTGTTTTTGCTGCTAGCATTCGCAAACAATTGAACGTTCTTATGATGAATTCCGAGAATCTTGCGCTCGGAAAAGCTCTAATGACACCAATGCGCGGAACCGATGAATTGTCCATGCTCGATAGGCGTTTTCACCACATGGCGAAGTCGATGAGCGAATTGACTGAGCGTGAGCGCGCAACGCTGAAAAATTCCGGTGAGTTGATTTTTGCAATCGACTCCAAACTGCGTTTTTCTTTTGTGAATGATGCCGTCACCAAAATTTTAGGATTTAGCACTGATGAATTTTTGGGTCAGCACGCCGCGAACATTTTGTCGCCCTGCATAGACAAGATTGAAATGGCTCGAAATTTAGGTGAGGATCAAACCTTTGAAGCGGAGCTTAGACATAAGTCTGGAGACCCCGTCGAACTGCAAATCTCCGCCGCCTGGTCAGCAGTTGAGCAATCGTATTTTTGTGTTGCGCATGATATTGGTGCACGCAAAGAAGTGGAGCGCTTGAAACAGTCTTTTATGCAGATGGTTAGTCATGATTTGAGAACCCCAATCAGCGCTAATCTTATGACGCTTGAATTGTTGAAATCTGATCCGAGTATCGGCACATTGTCTGAGCGTGGGATTTCATTGATTGATCGAACCATCGGCAGCAATTCCAGGCTTATAGCCATGGTCAATGATTTGCTGGAAATTGAACGACTTGATGCTGGAAAAGTTGAGATTGAAAAAGAACTTGTTTCGTTCAATGACCTTGTCGAAGAAGCTTTGCGGTCCGTCGAGATGTTAGCGAAAACGAAAGGCATACAAATTAGGCATCAAGACAGCGATAGGCTGATTTATTGCAACAATGACCGCATGGTTCAAGTGTTGGTAAATTTGCTCGGAAATGCAATCAAATTTTCACCTGTGAATGTTCCTATTGAGATTGATTACGCAGAGAGTGAAAGAGCAACATCGATTTTTGTAAAAGATAACGGGCCAGGGATTACAGAAGAGGATTTGAAGCGCTTGTTCGAGCGATTTCAGCAAGTGCGGGACACAAATGGGGTGCATAAGCAGGGATTTGGGTTGGGGTTGGAAATTTGTAAGAAACTCGTTGAGCTGCACGATGGAAATATTGTGGTGACAAGCGAGCTTGGAAAGGGCACTTGCTTTGAAGTGAAACTGCCCAAAGAATGAGAACAAGAAGTGTTTACAAACAAAATAACCATGCATCTGTATGGTTATTTTGAAAAGGCCTGAAACGTTTAAAGATTTTCGAGCCGTTTCTCGCATTTCTCTCTTTCTGCTAATGCCATTTGCATCAAATCGTCGTTGCCTTGCTTTTGTGCCACCATCGCTTCGCAAAAACTTTTTTGTCATTTTGAGCAAGCTCATCGCGCACTTCCATCAAAGTAAAATCCAGTATATTGCCAGCTTTCTACACCTTTGGATCATGCACTACGGCGGCACTGGCCATCATTCCAATTCCCCAGATGCGATCCCACATGCTTGCTTCCACAAGTACTTTGAGTGCCGTATTTAAGAGCCACGCAGCGAATTTGAGATGCGCAGAAAATTTAGCCAGATTCCCTTTTTTTACGACACTCAAAGAGTGATTTTTCCAAAAGGCTATGCCTTCGTACCGGTATTCTCGATACCAAGTCTGATTATGTCTTGAACGCTTTCTAGCGACGAATGCTCCTTGGAAAAATCCTCGTGACGAGTCGCATTAGAACTTCCGCCGGGAATCCCTAGCCTGGGAGCCCAAACACGGGTGAGCTTCGGTGGTTGCATATATTCTCGTATTCGCTTAACTTCCTTTTTGTAATAGGCACCTTCTCTGAAGTATGTCGCCATTCCGATTAAGCTCTCATCTGCGTGCTTTTCAATCACTCCTGACACAAAATACAACAGTGATCGTGGATACAGTCCGTGAAATACTACATCGTCTTTTTCTCTTTTCTGTCCCAATCCAAAAAAACGAATTCCTTTGATTCTCTTTCTGTGCGGATACACTAGCCGATCAAAATCTTTAAAGGTACAAGCGCTAGCCTGAAAAACTACTTCAAACTTAATATTGCTCGGTAATTTTTTTGCGGCCGCATCAATGAGATGACTAACGTAAATTGTCCCTGCGCTATGCCCAATTAATACAATTCGCGTATCTGGATTTTTTTTCAGGTAGTTATTGAGACTTTTGATAAAGGCGGTGCCGGCGCCACCTTTTTTGAAAGACCTCTCAATGCTGCTCTTCATACCGTCCCAAACAGGCCTTATCGCTCGATCAATTTTAAGGCACCGGAGCACTTCTTCATAAATCAATAGCGGTATTCCGCGATCATCGTCATGCGCTTTTCTCCACATTATTCTGGCTATTACTTCAATAGTGTCGTCAACCAAAAATGAAACAGCATCTGTAAACCAATTGAGACGCTCCTGACCAAAATTGCGTCCTGCATTTTTGTTGACGTAGCGAGCGTGCTTGCTGTTAATCTTGGGGACAAAATCCAATGGACTAAACTTCTTATCGATTGCCTCCTCAACTTCCTTTTCATCTGGTCTATATTTTTGCTTCGTTTGAACCGCTATCGGAATGTCGTAATTTCGTGCCCTTTCGGATTTGGCTAGCGATTTTCGCTCCGCTCTTGCTTTTTTCAGCTTCTTTTTGTTTTTCGGTTTTTCTATAGAAGCTCGTACTGAAGTTTCTAGCTTTCTAAAGTCGCCGTTGTTAACAACTTTGCGAACTGTACTTTCCAACTTGGCGGCGAGTGAATGCAATATATCCGAATGCCAGACGAAAAAAAGAGGGTGTCCTCCAGCACTTTCGTATTTTGGAGTCAATTCAAAGGCCAAGCCTTGTGCATCAGAACCATCGTTCAATCCTCCATGAATATGAATAACCAATGGTCGACCCGCTACATGATTTTCAAAATAGTTCTTTAAAGCACTTGCAGAGCCAGAAAGAGGTTTGCCAAGTATCGATTCATAGATATACAAAATGAAGCCTCCTATCAGAATTGATAACGAGATTGAGTTCTAATTAGCTTTCTAACTTTCTCCGTTGGATTTTCTGTTTTGTACGCCACCATATGCAGTGCCACTATTTGTAAGCCAAAAAATTACATTGACCTTGGTTTGTAGGAATGACGTTTAGGCTTGATGTCATGATGAAAATCCACGAAATTTCCACAAATGATTTGTAGACTGCTTTCAAATCGGCGTCCAGGGATTGATCTGCCACCGTATGTGGTGCTAGGTGGGATGGAATTTATGTCTAAAAAATTGCAGCATGAAAAGACGGGTAAAAGAGACACTCTTGCAAAACGTGGTTTTCAACCTTATCTCGGTACTGTGCAAACACCGCCGCGTCAGGTTGGAGATGTCCCTTTTGGACCGGAACCAGGTTCTGGATTAGACATGACACCCGACCCGAATAATAAAGGAATTGTGAGGCACAAAGATTGCGGTGCATACACAGTTGTGAAAAGGATCGCCGAGCAGGAAGGAAAGCCGCATGAATTTGTTTGCTTTGGTTGCAAGCAAACCGTCCGGCACGAAAGAATTTTGCAATATCCTGGCAATCCGAATCATTTCGAACTCTTCGGTGATGAAAGCACCGCCGGTCCTTTTAGCCTCTACGGCATATTGATACTTAAGGACGTGGAAGCAAGGGAAGCAGAAGCTGCATTGTCGGAATTCTTAGAAGGCGCAACTGGCATTGAGGGCGCTCGGTTGCACTGTAAGGAAGTGTTCCATGAAAGCTCCAGGGCAAACACTGCTTTTAAAGACTTCACCAAAGAAGAAATTTGGGAAATTGCCGAGCAGCTCATTGTAAAAACAAGAGATTTCATGCCTAGCTACAAAATTGGAGCCGCGCATCGAAATACATATCCGCAGTTTGTGCCAGGTTCCAACCCGCAACAGAAACTTACCGCAGAGCATCTCTATCCGCCCGCTTTCATGGGTGCTGTGGCGCTTTTAAAAGAAGATGGATTGTCGCACAAAGATTTTTCTCGAAGGTTCAGAATCGATGCGCAAAAAAACAAGCTGGAGTTCTGGGGAATGGGTAGAGCTCAAGTTCAGACTCTTTTGAACGAAGTAAATTTGAAAACAGAGCCTGTGAGCGTAGACAAGCCGATTCTCTTCGATGCAATAGATATCGTCCTTTATGCTTATGGACACTTACTTTTGGATAAAGCAGAATCGCAGGAAAAGAAAATTCTAGAAATTGCTAAGCCGGTAGTTGCTCAAGTAACGTGGCGGCCCGATGATGAGAAGCGACCTTATTCGATTGGCAAAACTGAGGGAATTCCCGCACTTTATCCTGCGACTTAGAGACTTGCAAAGACATGGAGGTTGGGGTGATGAACAGCGACATCTCGGATTTTATCTCCACTCCCAATTGTCAAGGACTGCTGTCTTTTGATCGCTGTAACCCTAATGGTATATGCGGTTGCGAAGATCATTGTCCACTGATGAACTTTTGAATGAGTGACCAACGCTGATGCCGTTCGCAATTATTTGTCTTAGGCAATCAGAGACAGCTCTTCGGTTTTGGTTGCTCCGAAATCAGCCGAGAGTTGGAACGCTTCATGGATCAAGCGTGCCGCTATTTGCGCATCTACTTTGTTGACGAGGCATGAGATTGCCAGATCACTGGTGCGAATTGATTTTACTTCGATGCCACTCTCTTCCAAAATACCAATCGCGCGGATAGAAGCTTTTGCATTCCCTTGCGCATCCGAACCTACAAGCGTTACTTTGCACAAATCAAGGTCAGCGCAAATCGAAACATAGGGATTTTCTTGGTTGAGAAGTGAGATCGCAGACTCTGCTCTTTCTCTGTCTTTATATTGGAAGCAAATCTGCAAACTGCCATAGAAAGCCGAATCGCTGCTATTTACTTGTTTGATGTTGTCGACTAACGCACCGCATTCATTGAGGCATTCGGTGACTTCTCTCAGAAGATTGTTTGCCTGTTTGAGTTTTTTGATTAAGATTGAACCTTGATTGGCGTCAACCGCGACGCCGCAGAATTGTTTGACTCTTTCCACTTCGGATTCTCCTTTTATTTCAGTTCCTGGATTGGATGGGTTGAATGTGTTTCTGACGCGCACGACGACGTCATATTGCTCGCCCAGCTCGACAGCGCGGGGATGAATTACTTGGGCACCATTGCGAGCGAGTGTGACGCATTGCGCGTAACCAATTTCCTTCAGCGGTATTGCCTCTTTTATCGAGTTCGGATCTGCTGTAAAAACACCGTCGACATCAGTGTAGATATCGCATTCGCTCGCTCCCAGCGCGGCCGCCAGGGCGACGGCCGTTGTATCGGAACCGCCGCGACCGAGCGTTGTTATTTGTCCGGATTCAGTCACACCCTGAAATCCGGCGACGACAACGACATCATGCTGCTCGAGTTCTTTTCTGATCTGCTCCGCGTCGATATCGAGTATTCTCGCGGAGCCATGTTCGTCCGTGGTGCTGATTCCAGCTTGTTGCCCAGTCAGAGATTTTGCTGAAAGACCTTTCGCTTTCAGGATCAAACTGAGCAACACAATCGAAACTTGCTCCCCGGTTGAGAGTAAGAGATCAAGTTCTCTTTGATCGGGAGCGGTGCTGCATTGCCGTGCAAGATTCAGCAAGTGATCAGTGGTGTCACCCATGGCGGAGACGACCACAACCACTGGGTCCGGTTTGTAGCCGGCGATTACGTCGGCTACGTGCTCGATACGCCCGATGTTTTTCACGGACGAGCCGCCAAATTTTAGAACTTTGATACTCACGGTAGACTCCTTTCGTTTAGATAGAAACGTTTATGCGTTGGCGCCAACGAGCTGTTTCTCTTTTGAGTTCGAGAAACTCTTTGCACGCGGCAAAACTGCATCCAGATCGCGAATCAAATCATCTGCTTCTTCGATGCCGACCGAGAGGCGGATCAATCCGTCGACGATGCCGAGCGGCTCGCGAACTTCCTTGGGAATCGGTGCATGTGTCATTGTCGCGGGGTGGCAAATGAGCGACTTGACACCACCTAGACTTTCCGCCAGTTGGAAAAGTTTTGTGTTGCTTACTACGTCTTTTGCTGCTTCGATTCCGCCTTTAACAACGCATGCGACAACTCCGCCAAAACCCTTCATTTGCTCGCGAGCCAGATCGTATTGCGGATGGCTTTCGAGACCGGGGTAATAAACTTCTTCGATTCCTGGATGCTGTTCGAGGAAACGGGCAACGGCGAATGCATTGTTTTGATGTTCTTTCATGCGGAGTGCAAGCGTCTTCACGCCGCGCAGAGCGAGGAAGCAGTCAAACGGCCCTGGCACTGCACCAACTGCGTTGTTGTGGAATTTGAGCACTTCATAGAGTTCATCATTAGAAGTAACTACTGCACCACCGATGATATCGCTGTGTCCGGAAATATATTTAGTGGTGCTATGAATTACGACATCGGCACCAAGTTCGATAGGACGTTGGAAATATGGCGTGGCGAATGTATTGTCGACTGCGAAGATCAAACCACGCGACTTTGTCAGTTCTCCGACTTTTCGCAAATCGGCGAGTCTCAAGAGTGGATTGGTCGGCGATTCTAGCCAGACTAGTTTTGTCTTAGGTGTTATTGCACGCTCAATTGCATCGATATCTTTGCCGTCAATGTATGTGAATGTCAGACCGTATCGAGAGAATACTTTTTCGAATAATCTGTAAACGCCGCCGTAGACGTCTTCACCAACTATCACGTGATCGCCGGCAGACAGAAGGTTTATCACTGTGGCGGCTGCCGACAAACCTGACGCTGATGCCAAACAATACTTGGCGTTTTCCAAAGATGCTAAACATTCTTCCAGAGCCGAGCGCGTTGGATTGTGTGTTCTTGCGTATTGGAAACCCTTGTTCTTGCCGAGTTCTTCAAGAACAAAGGTCGACGTTTGATAAATGGGCGTGATCAATGCGCCAGTGCTAGGGTCCGGTTCTTGCCCTTCATGAATTGCCTTAGTGGCGAAACAGTATTCTTGCCTTCCGGCTGTGGGATTAACTTGTGACATCGAAAAAACCTCCAAAACAAAAAGCCCCTTCTTCCGCACGGAAGAGAGGGCATTGCAACACTTATATCGGGTGAGCTTTAGTCTTTAGTTGAGACTTATACGCTGATCACGTGTGGCAATGGCACCCCCCTCCCGGAGGGCATCGGCATTACCATAGTGGTGGTCGAGCGATTAAACATGCCCCCATTATGGACGGATTGAGCCGGTAGTCAATTTCCGGTGCCTGCAATGTAACGCCGGGCGGGAGCTTAGAGGCTTCTCAGGCGGCGAAAGCGGCGGCTGCGCAGAGCTTGAGGCTGCGAAGGCTCAACTGGCGCGGCTTAACAGAACTTTGGCGCATTTGCATTATAGATAAAGGACTGGATCTGTCCTTATTTTGCGGAATTGTGGAACTTGTGGGGCATTCGCCCAGTCCGCCCTGACGGGTCCGATTGTGAGATAGCCGATTGGCGACAGGCAGAAAGGGCGCTAAACCCAGAAATAGTCACGTTCTCAGGCTTTCAGCTCCAGGTGAATTTTATGAACTCGCGTCATTTGGTATTGCTCGTTTCCCTTCTCTATACGGTGACGTCCAGTCCGGCGGTTTGGGCGGAAACCTCGGCGCACCCTGACGTTTCCGGCGTTACCCACACGAGCATCGAGAAGGCGACCCAGGCAACAGTCGAGACTCACGGTCCGGTTCCTGAGGTCATAGTTAACCCCAAGCCGACATCGATTGAGACCAAAGCGACCGAAATAAGACCCGCCAGTCCAGAATCTATGGAATTCGGCTACATTCCAAAGCTTCGGCCGTTCGCTACAGGCGACGGCAGGTTTCAGGTGCACAAGGTAAACCGAAAAACGATGGCTCTGGCTCTGGGTGGCGGCGGCGTGCGGGGAGCAGCTCATGTCGGGGTTCTTCGCGTTCTTGAAGAACAGAAAATTCCGATCGATTACATCGTCGGCAACTCCATGGGCGCAATCGTGGGTGGCATGTATGCAGCCGGTGTGCCGCTAGACGAACTTCAAAGCGAAGAGAGCTTTCAAGACTTCCGCAAATCCTACTTGCCGACATTTGCTGCAAAAGTAATTTGCTTGCCAATTTCAGTACTGCTTTCCAAATTTCGTACTAAACCGGTCGGCGTGATGTCCGGCAAGAAATATCAGAAATTTTTGGAGAAACACATACCGGAAGGCAAAGAGAATATCGAGGACCTGAACATTCCTTTTTCCGCCGTGGTTACCAATTTGCTCGACGGACAGGCGTATCGCATCAGCGAAGGAAATTTAGCGACAGCAATGCGGGCCAGCTCAACTCTTGCGCCTATTGTCAGACCTGTGAAAATCGGAAATAAACTCTGCGTCGACGGCGGCATCCGCGCCAATTTACCTGCATCTGCAGCGCGCGACACCGGAGCGGACGTCGTAGTCGCTGTGCTGGTGGACGATCCTCTGCGAACCATTCCGGAAAAGAGGATGCGACACTATCGCGCGGTGACTGAAAGGCTCGCAGACATCGTGCTTGCGGTAACCGATGAGCATCAATTGCAATTTGCCGATATCGTGATAGCGCCGGATGTGAGCGGCATTCAGATCTTCTCGGACAGCAAGGAAGACATTGCCCGCGCGATGGCCGCCGGCGAAGCTGCGGCTCGCAAAGCCTTGCCGCTGATTCGCAAGAAGATGAATTTGCCGGATACCCAATTGAGCGAGACGCCGGGAACGCAGTAGTGGAAAGGGCCATGGGGACTAAAGGCGGGAAATTGCCTTTTAGGGTATAAAGTCCTTTACTGGGACAGATTTGACTCTTCTAGGCTTTTCCATGAGCGAAAACGTCAACAAGCCGGAAGTTGGTTTCCGGACTCAGGACGAGCTAAAATTAAAAGTCTCGGACGATTCAACGCCCGCGGGCGAAGAAGTGCGCGCAGATGCGATAGATGTGGATAGCGGTTCAGCCCTTAGTTCTGAACAATCGCATACGAGTGAATCGTTGGCACAAAACTCACTAAACTCCCCAAGCTTACGAAACAAAGCTCCCTCAGAAACTTCTAGTGCAGAACGTCTTTCCGAGAGCGATTTGCTTACCTACGCTCATAGCGAGAACAATTTGCAGATCCACAATTCATCAACGTGGGGATTGCGCAGACATCGCTTGATTATGGCCGCATGTCTTACAATCTCCATAAGTTGTCTAGGATTGAGCACGCTAGATCTGCGACATTTGATAAGTACACCCGCGTTTGTAAACGACAAATTGAAGGTAATCAATGTAATAAAACAGCGTGCTGAACTGCCGCTCGGGTACATCTATAATTCTTCCACTAACGATTATGGATTGCTTGAGACCAACGATGGCGAGATTGAATTTGTTTCCCACAAATACACTCCGGTAATTAAAACCAACTGGGACGGAAATAAGTTTGGCTTTGCAGATTCAGCAGGAAAAATTGTGATTCCTGCTGAATACGCTCAAGCAAAAAATTTCAAGGACGGATTGGCTGCGGTAAGTTTGGGACAAGCGGCTTCTATGGAGCCGGAAAGAGTAGACACTCAGAAGTGGGGATTTATTGACGAGAAGGGTAAGCAGCGCATTCCTTTCAAGTATGAAGCTGTGGGAGAATTCCACAATGGTGCCGCAGTAGTCAGCGAAAATGGTTTATGGGGACTCATCGACAAGGGCGGAGAGGTTGTCCTCAAACCGCAGTATAGACAGATATCACAATTAGGACCAAATTATAAAGTCATTGATGAACGAGATCGTGTTGGCATTGTTTCGCCTAAAGGTGATTGGATTCTTGCTCCAAAATATTCGCGAATCGAATCACTTGGTCGTTCAATTTTTCAATTCGGTTGGCCTATCGTCAATCCTAATGCATACGATTCTGAATCCGATGGGCAATCTAGCTGGTCTATAAGAGAGTGGGGACGCGATTGTTTTGGAGTAATTGACTCTAGCGGACAGATCCTTATTCCGATGAAATACGACGAAATTGTTTCATACGCAAACGGAGTTGCTGCCGTAAAAGTCGACGGAAAGATTGGCTTTGTCAACGGGAAAAACGAATGGCTGATTAAGCCGCAGTTTGAACAAGCATCTCCCTATGGAGACATAATTGCAGTACAAGAAAAAGCCGGCGTCGACGTTTGGACCTTTGTCGACAAAACTGGAAAGCCCCTTTCTGAGCTTACTTCCAAGACTATCATTTCCGACACTTACGGTAATTGGCTAAAACACGACCGCGCTGTCTTTAGTCAAAACAAAAAGTTTGGATATCTTGATTCGAAAGGAAATATTGTCATCAAACCTCAGTTTGATTTCGCGTTGCCTTTCGAAGGCAACTTTGCACCGATTTGGAATGGCTCGAGTTGGAGGTTTATTGATAAGTCGGGAAATCTCATGCCGGGAATATTTCAATACATGTCATTTTTTTCCAACGGTGGATGGCAGGTGAGTGTGCAAGGACCATTCTTTTCATTTATTGAAGGTCCAAAAATCAAGGATCTCAACGAAACAATAAAGAGCATGCTCGATCAAAATCTTGCAAGGCGTCGGCATAGAGGTATTCGTTAGTGACGCATTTAGTGCCACTAAAGCGTTCTAGAGACGCGAAGAATATTGCCTACGGAGATGTCCTTGCGCAGCTATTTCTATGGCAGAAATCGGTCATCTTGGTGCCAATTTGGGCGATACCACTTGTTCCAATCTTGGGCTTTCTGTGTCGTTCTATGGGCCCCATGGCTAATCAGATTGGATTTGGTCTAGTGATCGTTCTTTGCCTCAATTATTTTTTTCAAGATTTATTGAAGCGGAGAATTCGTCTTGACGACGATTGCATATACTTTGGATTTCAAAGGATTCGCATTGATGAAATTGCCTCAGTGGACGTGGATTACAAGAAACGAAAACTTCTTCCCGGTTCGTTGATTCTGACGACTACTTCAGGACAGAGCCTGAAATTTAGCATCAACGGTTTGACAGAGGAAAATGTAAAGCTACTTCTGAAGCACTTACAAGCGCGAAATTCGAGACTGGAGACAGCTCCTGTAATCAGCACACTTGTGAAATGCAGAAAGACGCTCCAAAAGCCGCCGCTGGACACGAAAGAACGTTTGATTGTTCGATACAACTGTCAACAATTTTTGGACGATAGTATTGAGACATTTATACTTACCGCGCGAAACTGGATGCGCGTCGGTCCGCTAGTGATGTCGATAGTGTTCGTTCCTTTTTGGATGATGTATTTGTCTTCTCTATACGTTTGCTTGCAGGCAAATAGTTTTAGAATGGTGCAGCAATTAAACTTGAATTCGTTCATAGGAAAGCTACTTGGTAGCGTTCAAACTCAGATACTCACAGAAGCATCCGAATTGACGGGGAAGTCCATGTACGCGACCACGAATCCTGTTGTGGCGGTTCTTGCTGGCTCATTGCTGCTCGGTTTTCTTTTTTACGTTCAGTATATTCTACTGCGGCCGAACTCATTGGTTGCCGACGAGATTGGAATTACTTTTCAGTTGCGCCGTGGACTGTTGGCTATTCCAATGGGACGTGTTCGTTGGTCGGAGGTGTTGTCTGCCAAGTTGTATAGGCCTAGAAAGGATGCTTCGGCAGATGCATGGAAAATGCGACTAACGAAAACGGATGGCAAAAAATTTGATGTTAGTTTGGCAGCGCTTACTGCAGAAGATAAAAGTCGTGTACTTAAGCGGATGGAGAAACAAGTACCGAACTGCGAGATTGAAGCTGAACTTTCACAATCAATGTTGCCAAAAGCGGAAAGGAGTTATACGGAAATTTGGCTGCAATCTTTGAGCCAAGCGCCGGAAAGAAAAACGCTCGAGCCGCTGATGCCTGGACAAACCGTTGGTGAAGATCGATTTGAGGTGTTAAAAACTCTCGGCGTCGGAGGACAGGGAACTGCATACTTGTGCAGAATTTTGACCGGCAAAGAAGCCGAAACTATAGTTCTTAAAGAAACTATCTTGCCGATTTTTGTTGATGAGGCAATACGAAGAAGCGCTCTCCAGCGCTTTGAGCAAGAAGCAAGAATGTTGCAGTCAATCGCCAGCGATAATGTGGTCAAGCTAGTTGATTACTTTATCGAAGATCATCGTGCATACTTGGTACTCGAGCACATAGATGGAGCGCCGCTGCGCGATACGATTGCCAGCAAAGGCGCCTTGAGCGAAGAACGAGTGTATGATCTCGCGCTACAAATGTGCGATTTGCTCAAACTCTTGCATTTGAATTCCATTGTCCATCGCGATTTCACACCGGATAATCTAATTCTCAATTCCAAGGGCAAGCTCAAACTAATTGATTTCAATGTCGCTCAACAAATTCAGGAAGGAGCGACGGGAACGATTGTTGGCAAACATGCATATGTGCCACCAGAACAGTTTCGCGGAAAGGCGACAGCGCAAAGCGATATTTATGCATTTGGTGCCACCCTGTTTTATCTGCTTACAGGAGAAGACCCTGAGCCAATATCGCAATCAATCCCGTCTCAAAGGAATCCGCATGTTAGCGCCACATTCGACGTTCTTGTAAAGCGAGCTACCGCTCTTCAAACAAATAAGCGATTTGCAACAGCAGATGAACTTGAAGTGGCTTTGCTTTCAATGGAGCTGGCACCACCTGCGGAGCCGCTTGAAGATAATGCTTCCTTAACAGCTAAAGCACGCAGCAAAGATGCAAGGTTGATAGAGAATGGCTGATTTGATAGTTAAATCAAAGTGCAAAAGTCTACCGCGTGACATCGTTGAGATGTCGCTGAACATTACGTTTCCTATCTGGGGTGTTCTTTGTCCAATAGCTGCCGGTTTCTTCGTTCTGCAGACATTGGCCATGTTTCAAATGGATGCCGTCAATAAGATTGCTCATGTTCTCACGATCTCGGGGGCATTGCTCTGCTTGAGCGTGCTTTGTTTGATTACAAAAAAGTTTATTGCTTCTGATTTCCTAATAGTGGATCAGCAGGGAATCAGATTGCCTCGCCTGCTGGGAAATAAACTAAACGTAAATACTTATCTTCCCTGGTCTCAAGTGCAAAATGTGAGTGCCATTGTGGCATCAGCGGAAGTAAATCGATCACGTCTTTTGTTGACAAGGCGAAACGGAAAGGGTGTGCAACTGCAGACCCAAGACTTGGAACCGCAATTAGTTGAACAATTAGTGTTAGCCGCTCGCATGTGGGCACCATCAGTCTGTGACCCGAGTCTGGATGAATTACAAAACACTTTGCGTATCGGCATTCGCCAAGAATCGCAAGCCAGTTATACGGATCTCTGGGAAGAAGAATTAGGTCGTCGCTTTTGTCCAACTGCATATATAGCGCTCGAGCCCGGAAAGGTTTTGCGCAACAACAGCATAAAAATAGTCTGCCATCTGGCGTCGGGTGGTTTATCCGCACTTTATCTCTGCCAAATGGACGGCAGAAAATTGGTCGTATTGAAAGAAGCAGTGGTGCCCGAAAGCAGTGCTGAAAGTGTGCGCGAAAAGGCTCGTGAGTTGTTTGAGCGCGAAGCTCATTTGCTCATGAAACTCGACAATCCGGCGATCGTAAAAATTCTCGACTGCTTCGTGGAAAACGGCCGAAACTACATGATTTTGGAACATGCCAACGGCATCGATTTACGCCAGCTCGTAAAACAAAATGGTCCGCAAAACGAATCTGATGTTTTGGAATGGGCGTTGCAAATTGCTACTGCGCTCAAGTTCCTTCATGACAGAGAGCAGCCGATTATTCATCGTGATCTCACGCCCGACAATATCGTTTTGCGCAACGACGGTCAGATTGTAATTGTGGATTTTGGCGCTGCGAATGAATTCATCGGCAACGCGACCGGAACATTTGTCGGTAAGCATTCTTATATAGCGCCCGAGCAGTTGCGCGGCAAAGCGACTATTCATAGTGATATTTATGCATTTGGCTGTACTTTGTACTTTCTTCTCACAGGCAAAGAGCCGGAGGCACTGTCTCCGTCTATTTTGAAAGAGCACAATCCTCAAGCTTCCGATGAATTGTCCGAACTGATCGAATCCTGCACCCAGTTGGAAGCCGCCGACCGTTATCAATCAGTTGCTCAATTAATCCCCGTCCTGCGCAGGTTAGCCGCCCAGTCAATTGTGGTTTAATCTTGAAGGCGGCGGACCTGTTTAATGTAGACAAATGGAATCGTCCATCACACTCGTTACTTCCCAAGAAGCGTTTGATAAGTTTTTCCCAGAGCTGCTGTGGGAATGCGCTTATGTGAAGGAATCGCATTTTGTTATTGCCGAGTGGAAGACTCCCGGCGGAGCAGCTTTTGCCGAGCAGCCCATATTGCGAATTCTCTTCATGTTGCCTTGTGAGCTGGCGAATCAGGCTCTTGAAGTGGTTGCCTATGATGTATCGCACTATTCCATGGCTGAATGGCTGGATGACTGTGTTCCAAAGGGCTCGATTAAGCGCCGGCAGACCGAGGTCGCTTTTGGACCAGTAATCGTGAAAGCGGCGTGCATAGGGCACCGGTGGGTAGACAATATATCGGCTGAGCGAAATCCGTTCTTCACGCAGGAAGGTTATTTCGACGAACAGGGTAAAATAGTCGAGCCCTACAATATTGATTGGCCCGCACAATTCGATTTGGCCGCAGAGCAAACCACTTGATACTTAGGAACAGTTTTTATTTGTGAAACGAGTTTGACGCAATGGAACCGCCCCTGACATTAGTAACATCGCAAGCTAATTTCGATCAGTTTTTTTCCGTACTCGACTGGCACGACGCCTTCATAAAGGAGTCGCACTTTGCCGTACATCGATACCTCATGGATAAAGGTGTGGCGGAAGGAGAGGAAAAAATTCTGCGCATCCTCTTTGTGCTTCCATCCGAGGCAGCAACTCGCGCACTGGAATTGATCGCCTATGAGGTCAAGAATTACTGGCTGAGCGACTTTTTAGATGACGCTGAGCCAGTTGGTGTCATCAAAAGACGAGATGCAGAACTTGAGATCGGTCCATTTGTGAGCATCAATGCCGCATGTTTGGCGTATCGCTGGGTCGACAACAAATTTGCCCGGAATAATCAGTTGTACACGCGCAGCGATTTTTTGGATGTTAATGGTAAGCCGGTTGAGCCCTACAACATTGATTGGCGAACCGAATTAGATTTGGCAGCTAAATAGGCTGGCACCACCTAATTATCTCGGCCGAGAGTTGAGCCGGGTCATCGAGCGGAATCCAGTGTGATGACTCTTCGACTCTGAAGTATTCCCACTTGGCGCTCATGTATTTTTGCGAGTCCGTCATTTGTTTTTCAGTCAGGGCAACATCATTGACTGAGTAGATTCCCAAGGTCGGCACGGTGTTTTTGCCAAACCTGTAAGTGAGCAATTTCGTGAAATTTGCTCGATACCAGTTAAGGGCTGCAGTCAATCTACCCTTTCGCGAAAAGCTTGCCACGCGCTGTTCTGCATCGACAGATTCTTTTGAAATATCGCGCAATGCTTTGTAGTTATTTGCTGAAAAAATCCACTCTGCCAGACCGGGAATTTGGAACATCCAGATGTACCAGCCTTTTAACCATTGCGCCGGACCGGAGTGGCGATAAGCCAGCGGATGTCCGACGGAAACTGCGACAAATGCATGAAACAACTCAGGATTTTTAAGGCAGAGAAACCAGCCGATGAAGGCTCCCCAGTCATGACCGACCAGACCGACCTTTTCCGTCACGCCGAGAGTTTTCAGAACCGCCACTGCATCAGCGGCGATCTTATCTATCGTGTACGCGTCAACATTTTCAGGAGCGTCGGACTGGCCGAAGCCTCGCTGGTCTATGGCAATGACTTTGAAGCCGGCAGATACCAGAAGTGGAGTAACATGCCGCCATAGATGAGACGTGTCGGGAAATCCGTGCAAGAGAAGTATGGGTGGGCCGTCGCCATCGACCTGGACGTGCAGGTTGATGTCATTTGCGAAAATGGAGGTTACTTCCATGAAACTGCCTTTTGTTCTCTTTGCAACGCGTCGACGCAGGAGAGTTTCCTGCCCCCAATCCGGTAAAATATACATCTTGAAGGATTTCAGCGCGGAGCACCGTGAAGATATTGACTAGTTACCGGTATTTGTGCAAGAGGTGGTCCTTGAGCCGCCGTCTGCTTACGTCTGCGGCTGCTATTGGCTTGCAAGTCGGCATCCTGCTGAGCGCACAGCCGGCTCTTGCAGCTCCCGAATCTTGGTCTACTTTGTTTGCTGATGGGCAGCGAGCGCTGGATCGGGAAAGTTTGTCGCTCGCCGAAACAAAGTTTCGCTCTGCATATGCGTTGGTTTTGAAGCAGTCGAAAAGTGCTGCCGACGAAGAGAAGTGCATGCTCAAACTGGCAGCAACTCTGGCTCTTGAAGGCAAGGCTGGTGAGGCTCAGACTCTGTATCAAAAAGTGCTGAGGCTGCTAACCAGCCGCTACGGCGGCGGCAGCTCCCAAGTGGCGCCGGTCTTGATGGCTCTTGGCTCGTTGCAAGAGTCGGGTGGAGATCATGCCGCTGCGATGAGTTATTACCAGAGAGCGCTTTCGATCAATGAAAGCAGTTATGGTCCCTACAGTCCGGTTGTCGCGAGTTCGTTGCATCGAATGGGGCGGGCGAGCAAGAAGGCTGGACGCGTGAAAGATGCTGAAACGCATTACCAAAGAGCGATTTCAATTTTATCTTCCGATCCTAATGCAGACGCGGCAAGACAACTCCAAGGCGTCATGCATGATTATGGAAACTTGCTCAAAGGCTCGGACACATCCAATAGAGATCTGATCAATGATTTCCAGGAAGATATCCTAAACAGCAAAAATCCACCGGTGAAGCAATCCGAAAAACGTATTCAAGGTGGCGTTCAGACTGATTCGCACAAGAACGAATTAAACAGAAGCGATTCGAGCAGAAGCGATGCGAACAAAGTCGAGTTGCGCCAAGCTATCGAACCACCAACAAGCGGGCAATCGCAATTTCAGATTGCCAGCCGGGATCAATTGAATTCTTCTCGCCAAACTCAAACTGACGCAAATACTGCTGTGGCGCTGCGCGGTTTGATAGACCCTGTCTCAGACAGAACTCTTGCGCCTGCATATAAAGTCCTCAGCGATTCGATTTTCAAACAGAACAGATACCAGAAGGGCGAAGCGTACTATCAACGCATGATTGCCATTGATATCGATGCGCTGGGTCCCAATCATCCTTCCGTCGCCAATGATCTTAACGGGCTGGCGCAGCTATACATTGCCGAGAAGCGCTACAAAGAAGCGCAACCACTTTTGATCCGCGCGCTTTCAATCTACGATCAAACTTACGGTTTGAATAATTTGTTGACTATCAACACCAGAGCGTCACTTGCGTCGGTTGAATTACAACTCGGTAATTCTGACAAAGCCGCCGAACTCTTTCGCAACGCGCTGACCACAGGAAAATCTGCACTGGGACCAAATAGCATCGAGACCGCCAAGATTTTGAACGATCTGGCATACTCGAATTACAAACAAGGAAAACTCGAGGAAGCGCGCACGTTTTACGAGTGGGCGATTGCCAGCACTGAAGGTGCGGTCGGCGAGAAAGACTCATTGCTGGCTGCTTGTTTGCGCGACTATGCGCAAGTGCTCCGCAGTCTCGGCAGAATCAACGATGCCACCGAAGCGGAAAGTCGCGCTGCAAAAATCCTGGCTGAAGCCAAGTAAGTCCTGGTCAGTTTGCGCTGCTGGAATCGCCCGATTCACCCGAGTAATTCAGTTGGAGCTTTTCGCAGAGTTTTTTTACTGCGTTTGTTTCATTTGTGTGTTTGGCTTTGCCGCTGGATTTCGTCGTATCTTTGTAGAAAATGTATTCGCCCGGCGCAAGTTTGGACAATAACTTTTCCAACTCTTCTTTTGATTTGATCGCATCTTTTGCGTTGCGAATCTCCGCATCCATTTTTATTCGATTGGTGCCCGGCAATATTGTCCAGAGCGTCTTGCCGTCCAATTCCCAGAGATATAGTTCAACGCCTTTAAACATCGGCTTTTCCATTGTCGATGACTTTTCCAATGTTGCCTTGAAGCTCTCCGCCAAAACCGGCAATGAAAAGCAGGCGAACAAAATTGCAATCGAGAGTGATGTTTTCCAGCGCATGATTGAATTCTAGCCTTTGCCGACCGCTTTGCCGACAGGGTTTACCCTGGATTGATTGTCCAATTCTTCGCTGCCTTCCTGGGCAACCAGATCGCCTTCCTTGAGGTTGCCGAAGACTTCGACCATGCCATCCATAATTTGACCCTTGCGAACGGTGACCCATTCGACTACATCGTCTTTGACTCTGCAGACAAACGTGTTGAGAGGAGTAGTGACGACTGCGGAAACGGGCACGAACAGCGAAGCCTCGTGACGGCGCGTGGGCCAATATACTTTGCAGAACATGCCGGGAAGAATTTTGAAATCCGGATTGAGGAAGTTGAGTTCAACCGGCATTGTTCTTGTTTCTTTGTCGAGATCGTTGCTTATACGCGCGACGGTTCCTGTGAATTTCTTATCTGGAAAAGACGAAACCGTAAACTGGACTTGCGAGCCAATTACTACACCGGCAGCATCGACTTCGGGTACGGGGGCGACGATACGCAAAAGGTCAAGCTGTTTCAAACGGCAGATGGGTGGATAGGCACCAGTGCCGTCCGGACCGACAAAACTGCCGACGTGCATTTTTCTCTCGGTGACATATCCGTCGAAAGGAGCGGGAATTTCGAGGTACGATGCGATGTCTGCGTAATTTTCAAACGACTTGGTCATGGCATCGACTTCTTCTTTTTTCATCGCCACTTCCTTTGCCTTGGCGTTGACACGCTGCATGTAAGTGTTGACGTCCTGGCGGTCTTGTTCGACCGTTTGCGCCCACTGCACGACATCGTTGTCGGCAATGACGCCTGGTACCAGTGACGCCGTGTACACTCGCTGATATGTCGATTGATCGGCAAGAAGATTTGCTTTTACCTTGTTAAGTTCAGCCTTGAGGTCGGCAAGTCTCGATTCTTCCGCAGACAAAGCAGCCGAAACCGCTGATGTTTTAGCCATCGCTTCTGTTCTGCGTGCCAGGTACTCAGGCGCGTACATTTTCACCATCAACTGGCCTTTTTTGACAATGGAGCCGCGGTCGACTCCCAGCCATTTTATGAAGCCAGGCACTTTTGGATAAATGAGCACATCCTGATAGGCATTGATTTCGCCAGGCAGTTGATCTTCGCGAAAGAGCGTTTTTGATACCACTTTTACAGTCGGCACCGAGACCACAGTCTGCTTCA
The DNA here is from genome assembly GCA_013997645.1 of Cyanobacteria bacterium PR.3.49. Classification (GTDB taxonomy): domain Bacteria; phylum Cyanobacteriota; class Vampirovibrionia; order Obscuribacterales; family Obscuribacteraceae; genus QKMZ01. The sequence goes on along the minus strand of PNKB01000001.1, from coordinate 39,714 downwards.
CTTCGGTGGAGACCAACGGTCGGTTGTGCCGCATTTGCAAAAAGAAAAATCCGATGCCTGCGAGCGCCAGCACAATGGCGACGAATATGAGGTTCTTCGGGCTGAAGATTGCTTGTCTCGATTGCGTGTCCATCATACTTTTGGTCCTTTGCTAAACATTTTGATCATCCGGGTGCAATGATCTGGATTTGAGAGTTGCAGTCCTTTGAATAATTGCAAAAACAAGCGGCAGCAGAGTTAAAACCGAGATTGTCGACATGCTCAAGCCGCCTATTACCGCGCGACCGAGTGGTGCGCTCTGGGTGCTTGACAGAGCCATCGGCACCATACCTGCCACCATCGCTATCGAGGTCATCAGGATTGGCCGCATGCGTTGCTGCGCACCATGAATGGCGGCTTTCTCCGCGCTCATGCCTTTGGCGCGACTTTCTTCCGCGAACACGACCATCAGGATGGCGTTGGCTATGCCTACGCCGATGCACATGATCGCTCCCATGAATGATTGAACGTTAAGCGTCGTTCCTGTGACCGTTAATATGGTCAATACACCCAGCAAAATTGCCGGAGTGGTCGACATTACGATCAACACTACTCTTGCAGCCTGGAAATATGCGAGCAGCATGAGAGTGATAACGACGACTGCAAGAAGCAATCCTGAAAGCAGGTGGAAGAAAGTATCTTCCAACAGTGGCACCTGACCCATAACGTCGACGAAGACGCCCTCAGGAGGCTTGCCCGCGCGTTTGACTGCTTCCTTTACGGCGTCACCGACGCGACCGAGATCATTGCCTTGCAAATTTGCAGTCAGCGAAACCATGCGCATCATGTTGTATCTGTCGAACTCACCACTGGTGACACCGTAAGAAACTTTCGCGACATCCTGGATAAGCGGATGTTGGGGATAGCGTGTTTTGTGATCCGGATAGAATCTGTTGGTCATCGGGTCTTCCAGCTCGTCGTTAAACTCTGGCATCTGAATTTTCCGAGAGCTGTTCATTGTGGGGAACTTCTCGATGTCGTCTTTTGAGCGAATCTGATCTTGCGGTACTTGCACCTGGACTTGATAGGAAAAACCGCTGTCTTTGTCGCGCCACAAACTCAGGTGCACGAATCTGCTCGAGAAATAAGCAGGCTGCAAGGATCTGCCGATGTCCAGCGGAGTGACGCCGAGCTGACCGGCCAATTCTCTGTCGATGTCCACTTGCACTGATGGATAATCGAGAGCTTGTCCCCACTGCAAATCACGCAGCTCCGGAATCTTTTGCATCTCTTTCAAAATCTTGCCGGCAAAAACTTTGTCTGCGATCAAATTGTGACCGGTCACTTGCACTGTGATGGGAGTTGGCGAGCCCAGGTTCATAATTTGGCTGACCAGATCGCCGGGCTCGAATGAAAACTTGGTATCAGGTATCGCCGTTGCCAGCCGCTTGCGAAGTTTTTCTTTAAACTCGGGCATGTTGATTTTGGCGTCGTCTTTGAGCTGGATATCCATGACCGCCTGGTGCGGACCACTGGTCCATAAAAATGCCGAGCTGATAACGAAAAACGGTGGTTGTTGACCGGCATAGCCGAGAGTCTTTTCGACGTTCTCTTCACCTGCCAGCGCTTTGATTTCTTTCAAGGTTTTCTGCACACGCTGTTCCAACGCTTCGACGCGCATGCCTGTAGGAGCGGAGATGCGAACGCGGAATTGACTGCTGCCGGAGTCCGGGAATAGCTGTTTGCCGATTGTGTTGTACATGACAATAACGAGCGTTATTGAGATGCCCAGATAGAATGCAATGACCAAATATCTAATCGGCATCAGCAATTTCAAGAGGTCGCCAAGCTTGTCTTTGACACCTTCAATCCAATCGCGTTTTTCTTCTTTCTTCTCGCCTTCCTTGCCGTGCTCCGGCTTAATCAGCCATACGCCCATGATCGGAACCAGGGTCGAGGCAAGCGTGGTCGACGCAATCATTGCGAATCCGACTGCCAGAGACAGGGGAATGAAAAGCTCGCGCGTAATACCGGTCATGAAAAAGGACGGCACGAATACGGCAACCACGGACAACATGGCGAGCAATCTCGGCACCATTGTTTCCACGCAGGCGTCGAAAACCGCCCTGTGCAATACCGCGCCTTCCGCCAGGTGGCTGTGGATGTTTTCAATACAAACGGTAGCCTCATCCACGAGGATTCCAATTGCCAGCGCCAGTCCACTCAAAGTTTGAATGTTGAAGGTTTGCCCGCAGAGCCACAAACCGACGATCGCCGATAGCAACGAAATCGGAATGGTGGTTACAACGATGAGGGTGCTTCTGAAATCTTTCAAGAAAAGAAGGATCATCAAACCGGGCAAAATCGTGCCCATCAATCCTTCGTGGAAAACGTCGTCGATTGCTTCGCGAACATATTTTGATTGGTCGAATTCATAACTGATTCTCACGTCCTTAGGCAGAACGCTTTGCATTCTCGGCAACGCTCCCCTGAGCGAATCGACCACGGAAACTGTCGATGCGTCGGCCCGTTTTACAGCCGGAATGTAGACGGTTTGTCTTCCTTGAAACAATGCATAACCGGCAAGGATGTCGGACGAGTCCTGGACGACGCCGATGTCTTTGATGAAAATCTGAGGTCCGTGCCCTGTGCGTATCGGCAAATAATCCAGCTGGTGGATGTCCGGCAAATCGGTGTTGACAGGCGCAATACGCATGTAATCGCCGGTGCGCACGTTGCCGGCGGGCAGTACCTGGTTGCCTACATCAAGCGCTTTGATCAGCTCATCGCCTGAAATGTTGTAGCGCCTCAACTTGTCGGCATCGACACTAATGACAATACTGCGCACGTTGCCGCCGAAGGGCGGAGGCGCTTCGGCACCGGGCACCGTTGCAAGCATCGGCCTGATCCGCGTGTACGCTAAATCCTCCAATTCTTTAACTGATTTCGTTTCGGATGAAAGAACAAGCTGACCTACAGGCAAACTTCCAGGGTCGAATCGAAGCACAAAAGGGTTGTAAGTGCCTTTCGGCATCAAGCTCGTGGCCCGATTAGACATGGCTACAATCGCCGACATAGCGCTGGCCATGTCAGTGTCAGGATGGAAATAAACTTTGATCAGCGCTAAGTTTTGAATCGTCTTCGATTCAATGTGTTCGATACCAGGTACGTACAAAAAGTACAGCTCGTATGTGGAAGTGATGTAGCCCTCGATTTGCTCGGGCGACATGCCACCATAGCCCTGGATGACGTATATCGCAGGAATTTTGAGGTCGGGAAAGATATCGCGCTTCATGCTCGTGATTGCCAGCACAGCAATCAGCACGATGCTCAAAACGGCCGCCACCACGGTGATCGGTCGTTTCATTGCAAATGCGATTATCCACATGAGACTGATTTCCTGTTGCTAGCCATCGTTTCTCCTGCTGCCTTCGACAATGTCGACGAGCTGCAGAAATGGTCCGAGGTCTCCCTGGACGTAGCCAAGGTGAAGAATGGCGCGCCACACGTCAATTTGCGCCAGTGCGTCTTCCACCTGCGCTTCGGCGAGCGCCTTTTCCGCGTCGGCGAGCGACACCATGTTGGTCAGACCGGCGCTGTATCGCTTCAAGACCTTGATTTCTCTGACGCGCGCTGATTCGACCAGGATGGGTGTTTGGGCGGCAATTTTGCGAGTCATTTCCAGTTGGATGCGGGCGCGGGCATCCTTGCGTTCCAGCACCTGCATCGCCAGCTCGAAATCAGCCTTGGCAGCCATCTGATTGCTGCGCGCCATGTCCTTTTGCGCCTTCAAAGGAAAGTATTCAAGCACAGGAAAACTGTAGGAAACGCCGACCATGTAGTTGAAGACTTGCGGCAGAAAACCACCGGCCACCGAACCAATCGGATTGACCGAACGCGGGGCGCCGCTGCCTCTGCCCCATGCCGAGGCGTTCAACCACAAGTGAGGGCGCCATGCTTTGTCCAGCACGTCCCATTTCGCTTTCCAGCGATACATCTCTGCTTCTTTCATGCGCGCCAAGGGATGGGCCGTCAGGTCGACCGGCTGCAAATAAGTGACTTTGAGCGGACTGCGCACGAGCGGGTCGGAAACGATGTCGAGGTCGGTGGAAGCGATGCCCATCTTCTCGGCGAGGTCGACGTAGGCGACGCGCGTGTTCTTCTCTGCTCTGATAAGTGAGATCTTGGTTTTCGATACTTCGTAGTCCCAGTCGGCGGCGTCGACTCCAGGGCGCAGTCCTTCGGCGACCAGGGTCTTGGCGCGTAAATTCGCGGCTTCCATATGCTCGAGAGCGGCCAGGGTAGAAGTGATGATTTGCTTGGCGGCGACTGCGTCGAGAAAGGCGTCTGCTGCATGGAAAGCGACATCGAGTTTGGTGAGCGCAACATCGGCGCGGGCAGTGCGCGCGTCGGCGTATGCGAATCGGTCGTTGGCTTTGCGCATGCCATAGTCGACAAGAAGCCAGTTCAAGTTCAAGCCTTGCAGGTTGTTGCATTCAGGTGTAAGAGTGGTGCTCTTCACGGTTGGACCTGAATCGACAGGGACTGTATCGAAGCCGGACACGTTGTTCATGACGACGCTGGCGATGCGGTTAGGCGTCACTGCTGAAACTTGCGTGTCGATATTCAAGTTGGGTAAATATTGAGTTTTTGCCAACGTCACGTTGGCTTTGGCAGCTCTTAACTTGAAAAGCTTTTGAGTAATCTGCGGATAGTTTCTGAGAGAAACGTCAACAGCTTCGCGAATGGTGATTGCTTGCGTCGGTCTTATCGGCTGAAACTGTATGTCCGGAATCTCAACTTCGCGTCCGGCAGCAAACGTTGGAATCCAGCTTGTCAGTAAGACGGCGACAAAAGCCAGGACAGCGGCGATGCTTTTTCCTAGTTTCCTCGACGTCATTTTTTATAAAGCCGGATTGCGGAGAGGCGTACAGTTGGATGGGCTCAAACATCGCGCTGATTTCATGAGGCGCACTGCATGTGCGACCTTCAAGCTGCGATGCAGAGCCGGCGCGTGTTCGCGTTTATTTTACTAGATATTCAGGCTGACATTCTGATAAGGCATATAGCAGCGGGTACTTGATATCATCCCGGGGCGGCGGACTAATTTTGACAACGGACCTTTTGCAACGCCCATGGGGCAGAGTAGAATCACGGACATGGAAAACCGCAGTCAAGAGCAAATTCGCAGGGGCGAGAAAAATTTTTTTCGCTGCGATTCAGCTTGGCGAAATTTTCGCTGTCGAAACTTCCTTTCAATTTTGTTTTTTCTGGCTGTCACTACCGGTGGTGCGCTGGCAGATCCTTATGACGATTTGATGACTCAAGACGATCGGTCGGGCACCAAAGTTGATCCCACCATCGATCAGCAAAGTCGGGATGATGACTACAAAGCGAAAGAAGAGCGAGAGTTGAAAGCTTTGCGACGGTTGAGAGAGAAAGCCGCGATCAAAGCAAAAGACTTGCAAGACGACCGCAGCCTGTACGATCGTTTTGATGGGTCGGAGTTTAAGAAAAGAACATTCATCGATACGGATTTCCGTAAGCAGAGCTACACGGATTTATCCAAGCACAAGAAAGACACCCGTCCGGATGATGACGGAGTGAGAACAAAAGATTTGTTCGGAAAAACGGATGACGCCCGCACGCTCGATTATTATGCGAAAGAAAAAGAGAAACGCGATTTGCGCGAGCGTGATCGCGACATCAAAATCTGGAAAGATTTGACTAAACCGATACCCGGCATGCTTAACGACTGGGTGCCGCAGAAAGCGGATCCTATTCACAACGGCGGCTTTGAAAAAGAGCCAGATAACGGTCATCCGGTACCCTATCATTTGAATGGGCACCCGGATTTTCAGCGCAAACTTCCCTGGGCGGACTGAGTTTGAACAAAATGCAAAAGACTTCTTTGACCCGAACAATGACCCGAACACTCGCGCTAAGCATGTCACTGACACTGCTGATCGCTAATGGCATTGCACCGTCAGCAGTGGCTAAGGACAGAGTTGCTGCCAGTTCTGACTGGCGCACTCCATACGTTGAAGGCGAGCGCAAATTAAAAACTCAAGAGTTGGAAGCTGCTGAGTCTGCATTCGAGCAAGCCTGGATCAACGTGAGACACGATAAGAAAAGCACAGCCGACGATCAAGCATTGTGTTTGCAGAGTCTCGCTAGTGTTCGCTATATGCGCGACCAATTTTATGAAGTGGTCGTTCCTCAGTATAAGAAAGCAATCAAGCTGCTCGAGAAAAAACATGGAAAAGACAGTCCGAAAGTGGTGCCGCCAATAGTGGCGCTTGCTGGAGTTAGAGAAGACGAAGGTGACTTTAAAGACGCCGATAAATTGTTGACTCGCGCTCTTGGTATTGTCGAAAAGGCTGATGGAAAAGCGAGTTTGACATATGCCGATTACCTGCACCGTCTTGGAAGAGTGAATTTCAAGCTCGGGTTTCCGCGCAAGGCGGAAGATATGTATTTTGTTTCTTTGACGACTGTGATGCAGCAGAAGGTTCTGCCGTCCAGCGAGATTTTGGAGCAGCATCTTATTGATTACATCGACTTGCTTACCAAGGCTGAGAATAGAGGCAAGATATTTGAATCAGCTTTTCAGAAGGAATTGCTGAAAGATTCAACCGCTTCGGTTGAAAGATCGCGCGGCATAGCTGCATCCATTTTCAATCGAGAAGTTTCTTCCCGAATTGCGAAGCCGGGTGGGCAGAACACTGAGGAAGACCGTATTTTCCCGGGAGATGTCGGACCTGATTTTCAGGGAATTTCTTCAAGAGTCAAACCTGCAATCACTCCCGATCGCGCTATGTCAGATTTTGCTGCTTTGGAAGAGATCAATAAGCAGCGAGTTGCATTTTACGAGCGCATGATTTCCACCGACATACTTTCGCTTGGTCCAGAGCATCCAAGCGTCGCTCGCGACTTGAGCGGGCTGGCTGCACTGTACTTGTCGCAGAAGAAATTTGCAGAAGCAAAGCCATTGCTTTTGAAAGCGCTGTCGATTTATGAGAAAACATACTCACCTGAGTCGAGCATGATCAAGCGGACAAAGGCGTTGCTGCAACTTGTTGAAGACGAGCAAAATCCGCAATCTGGGGCTAACTCCGTCGCCATTGCAGACTACGTTTCGTCGCTGCCGCCGGTTCCTCTTGCAGCTCAAAAGATGGAAGTAGCGCTTCGCCTGAATTACCTCGCATTTCTGCTTTATTGTCAGGGCAAAATGCAGAATGCAGAAAAAATCTATTCATGGGCTGTTGCCAGCACCGCTAAAGCAGCCGGCGAAGGAAGCCTACTTGCTGCTTCGAGTTTGATTGACTTCAGCCGGGTTTTGCGCAGCACAGGCAAGCAAAGTGATGCCGAGAATATGGACAACACTGCGCAAGCTATCCTGCGCCGTTCGATTTCGCAGAATGCAGCACGGTCACTTCCGTAGCTTTTTTGATAGACGAATGGCTCTGGTGTCCAAGCCCGTTGTGGCTATTGAACTTTGCCGCGTGCCGAGAGTTTCCACACGTGTTCCAATTTGCCGCCGCGGTGGCAATAGTAATAGTCGTGAAGATTCACGGTAGTATCAATGTGGCTGGGGATAAGCTCGACTCGGTCACCGATGTTGAGCGGGATCGTGCCGGAAGCGCTTTCGAGAATTCCGTGTTCGTCACCTGCAGGGCGGTACGAAATGTCTGATTGCACTTTCAATTCTGCATTGCCGCTGTCCGTCGATAGAGATTTAAATCCCGCATCAATCACGCACCGGTTATCTGCCGGTTTGCTGATCACCGTCGCGACAACAGTCAAAGCATGCCCGTAACGCTCACCAATAGCGCGTCTATATGCACCGTCCATGAAAACAAAACTTCCCGGCTGCACTTCATTGACTCCGGCATCGGCACAATATTCAGCGGTGCCTGTGCCACCGGATGTGATGACCTCGGTGGTATGCCCATTTTCTCTCAATAGCGCAACCGTGCTCATTAGTCTTTCCATTGCTTCTGTGCAGAGTCGCTTGCGCTCGGCTTCGTCAGTCAGAAGCTGCAGATGCCCTTCATACCCTTGTATGCCCAGCAAATGCAAATTCGGTTGTTTGGCAATCTCATTCGCCAATTTCAATGCCGGTTCTCCCGGTTCTGTTCCGGCCCGATTTTGCCCGACGTTCAGCTCGATTAGGACTTTCAAGTTGACGTTTGCTTCGGACGCTGATTGCTGCATTGCAGCGATGCCGATTTGGCTGTCGACTACCACTTTTATTTCCGGGTGTTTTGATATCAGCTTGGTCAACCGTCCCAACTTTGCTGCGCCGATGATCTCAGTGGTGATCAAAATATCTTCTATTCCTGCCGCCGCCATTACTTCGGCTTCGGATACTTTGGCGGTGCACACCCCTATGGCACCGGCCTGCAATAGAAGCTTTGCAAATTCCGGGCTTTTGACGGTTTTTAAATGAGGTCGCACATTCACTTTTCTGTTTCGAAATTTTTGAAACAGACTTTCCAGATTTTTATCTACGATATCTAAATCAACAAGCAGGCAAGGGGTGTCAATGAGATCAGTGGAATTCCCTTTTTCAATGGTCGTCGCATGCATTTGAGAACGCCGCCTGTGATCAGCTTTTGCAGTTATCGTTTAACTAGAGCTATTTCGATTTGAAACGATCGTACATTTTTTTGACGTCGTCATATCGGGAATCTTGATACATCAATTTTGCATAGTCTCGCAGAATTTCTCCGGTTGCCGCATCGCTTCCGGTACTGCCTGCTTTTTGCGCCATATCGAGCGATTGGTTGTATAGCGATTCAGCTTCTGACTTGCGGTTTCTCAGCGTTTCAATTGATGCAAGGCGTCCGAGAATTCTGGCATTGTCGATATTGTTTTGCCCGCGCTTTTCGATCAGTGTTTTGGCTCGTTTGTAGTCCGCCTCAGCAAAAGAGAGGTTTTTACGATCGCGGTATTGATCTCCTTGTTCGATCAGCGCCTTGATAATTTGTTCGTCATCTCCAGTCTTTTCCGCGGCGGCGACCTTCTCCTTTTGTACCGCATCTTCCTTCAGCAGCTCGTGTTCTCTGGAATATGAAGTCGAGGCTGGATAATTTCTGTTTACGTTGTAGTCGAAGTTAAACGAAATATCTACATGTCTTGGTGAGCCTTTCGGCAAAGGTGGAAATGGAGCGGACGCGTTCAATGCTGCAAGGGCTGCAGCATCAGTTTCAGGCGTTCCTGATTCGCTGTCTATGCGCGGATTTTCCATCTGTCCATTGCGCAGTACTCGAAAGACTGCTGTCGTTTTTCGAGTATTTCCTGCTTTCGGCGGGTGCCAATTACTTTTTATGGTTCGTTGTATTTCGGTCATGTACGGCTCGAAATTGACCTTCACACCATTTGGTGCAAAGCCTAAATCTCGAGCAACCAGATAATCTTTGATCGCCAATTCTTTCTGCCCGAGCCTCTCGCGCGCCATGCCACGAAAATAGATGGCTTCAGCGTTTTCGTCATCGATGGAGATTGCTCTTTGAAGGTCCGTCATCGCTTCGTGATACTTCTTCATCTGCAAGAGTGCTTCTGCTCTGTTGGTATAGGCGAAAGCTTGAAGGACCTTATCCTGGGTGAGTTCTAGTGCTCTATTTGAATCGTCGTAAGCTGCTTGCGAATTCCAGACGTGCAGGTAGCCGTCTGCGCGAGCCAGGTAGGAATTCACTCTCTGAGGTGTTTGTCGAATATTCTCAGTTTCTTCTGTAATCTTTTTCTTCATGATCTTGAGTTTTTGGTCATCGCAAAACCAGGGATCTGAAGTCTTGTCCTGATCGTGAAGTGGTGCTTCGTCCGAAATGGAAACACTGGACTTTTCCGTTGTGGAGTTGGGTTTGATTGACTGAATTGGTGGCGCAGTTATCGTTATTGAAGGCGACGAATTTGTATTTGGTGAAGAATATTTCTTGCCCGGCTGTCCCGTTGCCGGCACAATTAAATCTGTATCCGCAGCCATTCTTGACGAAGAATTTGCTGTTTGACGCAGTGGCGTTGGCTCCGGCGTGAGGTTTTGTGGCGCCGCATCCGTTGCTTGTTGTCGAGCTGTGCCCGAGTGCCGAGAGTAAATATTCGAGTGGCGTCTGGGCAGAGGGATCTGGTCGCCCGCGCCGTACAATCCTTGCGCTAAAGCCGCGTTATTGCGATTCGACAGTCCGAACGTGACAAGCTGGATTAAGCAGAGTGTGCCGGCCAAGCAAGAGGGAAAACGCATTAAAATTCCTCGATAATTCATTCTCAGTTATTTGTACCCATTTGTACCAAATGAAAATGCAATTAGACAGAGCTAGTATCCTGTGACTTTCTTAAAGGCGAGCACGCATTTCAACAGCTTGGCAGGTCCTCCTCTGTACACAAAGTAGCGTGCCTCCCAAATCGGGTCGAATTTTTGCTTGTACTTTTGAAGCCCTTTGTAGGAAAAGCCTTTGTTGAGATGCTCGCACAACTGGAAAAGTGCTCTTTCCTTCAGCGATGCGTCGGGATTGTCACCCACTCCGGAAAGCGCGGCCAAACCGAGATTGAAGTAGCGGTAGCCCCGCTCTTTGTACGCTTGCAGCAATTTCAAAAAGAGATAGTCCATCGTTCCGGAAGGCACTTCATTCCTGTGGCGCATGAGGTCGATAGTGATTTCGCCCGGGTAATATGACTTCGCTTCATTGACGAACGCGATTGACTTTCCGTCCGCATTGTTGAGGCAAATGAGCGGTGTAGTTTGAATGTAGTTTCTTTCGAAGCGACCGAGCGTAAAATTGTGTTCGCCTCGTCCGGGCAAAGCCAGCCACTCATTCGAGATTGCCTCGACAGTATCCATGAGTTCCGCGCTGTGTGGCGGCTCATGACGCACCAGGCTAAAACCTTTGAATTTGTTTTCCTTTCCTTTGAAGTCCTTTTTCTTTATCGTCTCGGTCGTAAATTTGTCGATGTCTACGCGGGCCTCTTCGCCGATTTTGACTTCTTCGAATCCAAATGTTTTGTACAAGTCGAGGCACTCCGGTTCTGCTTGCAGAAAGCAAAGAAGCCAGCCGCTGTCGGTCACCCAATCGATGAATTCTTTCAGTGCAGTTTTTAATTCGTCTTCCGGCCCGACCGGGTCTGCAAGCACTACGACTACATCATTGGCGATACCATAGGAGACAAAGCAATTTTTTGATTGAGAGAAGAAAAGAAGTTTGTCGGGCATCGCCTTATAAAAATCCATAGACGATCTGCCGTTCTTTTCTGTAATGGAAAGAGCCAACTTTCTTTCCTTGTCATGCGTATCCAGATGATATTGCAAGGGTTTGAACAAGCTCGTTACGATCAAGAAAATAGTGGTGGCGCCGGCAACGCTCAATGAATGAAGGAACCACTTTGCGTGATGTGTTGCAGGCACCAGATCTGCATTTCCCATTAGGAAAAATCCGCTCAGCGTCCTTTTTAGTGAATCGGCAAACGAAAAATCGATGCCGAAGTCTCGCTTGTCCATGAGGAAAAATCCGACCGTTCCATAAACAATCGTAAGCAAGATCGTGCCGAGAGAAATGTAGATCCCTCTGGTGATAGAGCGGTGTTCACTTTTTACCGTAAAATTTGACTTGAGTGCGATGAGCAGCATTGCAAGCCAACCGAGAGCCCATACTCCCGGCCCGATGTCTTTATGAATCAAGTGGGTGGACAGGGACAAAAGAGTAATTGTAAAAGCCACTACCCATGCGGTCTTTTTCCTTTCCCACAAGTTAATGGCAAGATAAGTCAAAATCAGCCCGAAGCAAATGATCAGACTCTTTGTGAGATGACTTTCAAATGGCAAATACGACGACATCGGATTGTCCGAGATGTCGCGGTTGATGCCCAGCCAGATGTCCAGCAGCCCGACAAATGCAGCTGAAGCCGCCACTGCTTTGACGCCCAAGTTTTGGATCATGGTGTAATTTGTATATGCCTTGGATTTGCGTAATGCATGCAAAATTATTGAGATACTGTCAATCAAAGAATAGCAAAATCTGCGTGTACACTAGAGAAGTATCTTTGGAACTTTGATTTGAAAAAGAAGTTCGCCGCATCTGCAATGTCGAGACAAACACTCCAGAAATTTCTGGCCAGTTTCGGCTGTAAAAGTGCGCAGGAAATTGAAGCAGATTTCGCTGCAAAGGACATTGGTGCGATCACTGAATGCAGCAGCCTGTCCGTACTGTCACGCCACCTGGCGAACAATCTGGTCGAGCTGCTCAACGCAAAATTACGTGATTGCGCCATAGAGCATGAGCCTGCTTACTCATCTCTGGTATTTGAAACAGTCAGAAAACTTGTGGTCCGGTTGCTCGCTGCAAAAAAAGGCTCCGAACTTGACTTTGCCGAACTTTCGAATGCGTATGAAGAATTGTTGGAGATGCGACTTACAGGAAAGTTGGGCGCCTTCAAACTGGTTGAATCAGTCAATGAGAAGCGAAAGCGTGGTGTGTTTTATACCCCGAATTCTCTGGCGCGAGATGTGACAATTCGTGCGCTGTTGCCGCTGCTAACCGGAAATCCAGATGATGCGTCATCGGAAAAGTCTCCGGCCTCGCTTCCTTCTCGTGCTGATTCTATGGTTTCGGTTGAGCGAATTCTGAGGTTGCGCATCGTCGATCCGTCGATGGGAGCGGGAACATTTCTTCGCACGACATTGGATGTGTTGTCTGAATGTATTTTAAAGCGATTGTCCATCTGCAACCGCGACGCGGACTGGAATGCACTGATTGAGCGTGTTCCTGCTTCGGCGGATGCATTTTCGGTTCGTGAATGTTTGAATAAATCCGACCCGGTGCAGTTGAAAAGACTGATATCGATAGCAGTGGCACGAAATTGCTTGTACGGATTGGATGTCGACAGTGCTGCAGTCGAATTGGCGAGAATAGGCCTGGCGCATCGCTGCGGATTGCCTGTCTCGGAAGCGTCTCTATTCGAGAATTTGCGGCATGGAAACGCTTTGTTGGGGTTGTGGCGAAGTCCTGCTGAAAAGGAAGGGCCAGCTTCCAGCGAAAGGCAACGCAGGGATACTGTTTGCTTGCAATTCTTCGGTAATTTAATCGCCTTGTTTGCAGACGATGTTCCGGTCGAACATATTAGAGCGAGGTTGAACTTCTTTCACTGGGACCTTGAATTTGCAGAGGTATTTTCTGGCGATAACCCGGGCTTCGATGCAGTAATCACGAATCCGCCGTGGGAAATTGAGAAAGCTAATTCAAGAGAATTTTTCTCTCGCTGGGACCCTGATTTCATGACTTTGGGAAAACAAGCTGCGCTTTTGCGCCAAGAGCAGCTAATTGCGCAAGACTCGAATCTTGCTGAAGAATGGAATTATTACAAGCTCTATCATGAAGGCTTCAAGAACTATTTGCAAAAGGTCGCAGATCGTCCCTGGATGGTTGATGACAAGCGAGTGGAAACGCTATTTTGTCACCAAGGGGGAGGAGATTCAAACTCTTATAAGCTCTTCCTTGAACTCAGCTATTTTCTTCTGAAAACCGGTGGCGTGGTGGCGCAGATAGTGCCATCCGGGCTCTACAGCGATAAAGGTGCTACAGAGTTGCGGCGTCTTTTTCTCGGGCATTGCCGCTGGTTATTCTTGCACGGGTATCACAATCGCGAAGGAATATTCCCGATTCACAGATCTTTCAAATTTTGCACCATGGGCGCAATCAAAGGCGGCTCCACGAGCAATGTCAGCTGTTCTTTTATGCGAGTATCTCCGGATCAGCTAGCTGAAAAGCCGGTTAATTTCAATGTCAGCCTTCTCAGACGTTTGTCTCAAGATTGCCTCTCATTTACTGAGGTAACTCGCGTACAAGATTTGCAGCTTATTGAAAAAATATGTTCAACTGCAACATCGATAGGCGCATTGCAGTGCAACCCTGTCTCGGATAAAAATGCCGAATCTCGAGCCATTTCCTTTCGCAGGGAATTCGATATGACCAATGATTCACGGCTTTTCATCGAGAGTTCGGCGGCGCAGCGAAGTGGTTTTGTCCGGGATATTTTTGGTCACTGGATAAAAGGTGCCTGGCGCCCGATTGAAATGTTTCACTCTCGCCATTCAGGCGAATACACGCAATCTGCAGACGGAGATTCCGGTCTGGCTGTTGACGATATTGAAAGAGTGCTGCTTCCTGTCTATGAGGGAAGAATGATCGGTCAGTACGATTGGGCGAAAAAAGCCTGGTTGAGCGGAAAAGGGCGGCGCGCTGAATGGGCCGAAGTTGATTTTGGAAATAAGGCGCTGTTTCCGCAATACACGATAGACCTTGCTGACTACCTGTCCATACAACCTGAGCGCGGAGCTAAAATTGGCTATCTTGCCGTCGGTGCATCTACGAATGCTCGCTCGTGCATTGCCGCGATGATAGGAGACTGGCCGTGCGGCAATTCGGTGCCTGTGCTTTCAACAGGGTCGCAAAATAACCACGATCGACTTTGTGTGTTGCTTGCCTGCCTTAACAGCTATGTCTTTGATTATTTGCTGCGCATGCGTCTTTCGGCGAATAACCTCAATTGGTTTATCCTCAAGGAATGTCTCATTCCTGACCTGGAGAAGTTGTCTCAATGTGCGCCTCTGATAAGCGCAGTGTCAGAATTGAGTAATCATAACGCGCTGCGGGCCGAAGGTTTCCCCTCCCCCTGCACCGACAATTCAGCTCGCCGTGCCAGATTGCGTGCGTTTGTGGAAGCAGTGATCGCAGATGCATACCAGGTGGACAGCGATGATTGCCGATTGATTTTGAGAGGCTGCCAGCTAGAGGACACCACAAGTGGTTTCGAGCAGGGAAGGTCTATCGATAAAGGTTTTCATCGGATAGATTTGCATTTGCCGTATCAGTTCAGAGGCCCATATTTGTTTGCCCGCAGCTTTGCGCTCCTGCAAGAAAACGGGCTCGAGTGGCTTTTTGAGCACTTGAGCAATGATGAAACGCAAGATGAATTCGAGAAATTCGATTGTATGGTTACGAACCCGACGGAGAGCCTGAGGGCGGCAGTTAATCTGCCATCCCAGCACAATAATCTGGCAGAATTGTTCTCCAGAATAAGGTCCAGGGTCATCCCCTCGAGCGTCAGGGCGAAATCCCCCGAAATGGGCACTGTCGGCTCCCCGCTGTAGATTAAAGCTATGGCTTAGAGTCTAAGACAACTGGGCATAGAACATTAGCAAATATAGATCATGAGAATTTATCTGCCGCTTGGATAATATCTGATAGCTGGAGACTCTTTTGGAGCCTGAAGAGAACGAATTTTCGATCGAGGAGGATAAAACGCCGCGCGCGGGTCCTCCGCCTTCTGCTCAGGATGTAACCGGAAAGAGCCAGGCAAGGACCGGGTCGTCGGATGAGCCGCCCATGGCGGCAGTCGCCGATTCGCTGGTAGGCGAAATTTTAGACGGCAAATATGGCATTTTAAAACGTCTGGGTATCGGCGGAATGAGCGTGGTTTATCAGGCTCGTGACCTGTCGTTGGGCAGAAATGTTGCCATCAAAATGATGCCTCTGCAATCAGGTCACACCACTCAGGATTTGCCTCGTTTTCAACAAGAAGCGCAGACAATCAGCCGCCTCAAACACCCTAATCTGGTTACTGTGTTCGAGTTTAACGTCAACACGATACCACCGTATCTGGTGATGGAATACATCGAAGGAAAGTCGCTGGCTGAGGTTTTAGCCAGTGAAGGTCCACTCAGTCTGGAGCGCGGTATAAACGTCTTGCGGCAAATGTGCAGCGCTCTTGCTGTCGCTCACGAAAGTGGAGTCGTGCACCGGGATCTTAAACCCGCCAACATTCTTCTGCAGAAGGATCAGACTGATGTTGAACTTGTAAAAATCGTCGACTTCGGAATTGCCAAAATTTTGCAGCAGGATAATGCCGATGCGCAGAATTTCACGCGCTCCGGAGAGATTCTCGGCAGCCCGCTCTATATGAGCCCCGAACAATGCCAGGGCAAAAAGCTCGATCATCGATCAGATATTTATTCGATGGGTTGTGTCCTTTACGCGATTTTTGCAGGCGCACCACCCTTTCAAGGACCGACCGCATTTGAGACAATTCAGATGCATTTGCATGAACAGCCTGATTCTATAAGCTCTAGACGCCTGGATCTTCCCTATGCAATGGAACTGGATTCCGTGTTGTTCAAAGCGATGGCGAAGGAGCCTGCTGGACGGTATCAGACAGTTGCAGAGCTTGATGAGGCGCTTTCTAAAATCGGGCGCGAAGACGAGATGGTTGGCTTTGGTGCATTGAAGGCCATGATTGATCTCGGCTTTAGCAGGGCTGCTGCGAAGAAGAGCAGAGGCATGCCTGTCAAGCTTTTCTGGCTCATGTTTGTTGTTAGCGTGACGATTGGTTCTTTTGCTCTCTGGCATGCACTCGATCGATACTTTGCAGAAGAGAGCGTCAAGAGTTGGCCGGAAATGGATTACAACGGACAGCAAGCCTTTGACGACGGTGATTTTACTCGCGCTGGAGCGTATTTCACATTGGCGCTCAAGCAGGCACAGCGCTCCAGCGATCCTACGCGTATCAATGCTTCCTTAGACCAATTGGTGGATTTGAATTTGGTCCTGGACAAAAAGGACAAGGTCGTGGAGTATCAGAGCCAACGCGCTGCTTCGCTTGAGGAAATTCAGATTGGCTTGCGCACGTATCGCATTGCTGCTATTGCACAGAATTCTCTGGATGAGCTGGCAAAACAGCTCGATTCGTTGCCTCCTGCCGGACCAAAGCGCACTGCTCTCGAGTTGAAACTGCAGAAAAAATTGGCGGTGGTGCTTGGTGATTGTCGCCAATTACTCGTGAGAAAAACCGACAGCAATCAGTTTACGATCATCACAGGACCAAACGCTCTTCGTTGCATGGAGATTCTCACCTTCGCGCGCAAACTTTGCAAGCAGTTGACTGGTGAGGATCATCCGCTTTACGGTCGCGTCTTGCATACGCTTGCACTTGCTTATCTTGCCACAAGCCAACCTGATCTTGCTGAGAAGAGCTTTGAAGCTGCCGAGAAGTTGCTGAAGAATTCTCCTACTGTTTCTCCCCTCGAGAGAGCGGATTATCTTAGCGATGCGGCGCACTTTTTTCAACTTCATGGAAATTCCGATAAGGCGATTCTGGCCCTGCAAAAGGAATTGGAATTGGCCGGCGGGCCTGATTCCAACAGTTATATCGCTGGTTCTATATGCTTTCAAATAGCCGAACTTTACAGCTCTAAGGGTGACACTCCAAACGCGCAAAAGTATGCGCAACTGTCGCAGGAGATTTTGGAAAAAACGCAGGAAAAGGAAATGGCTGTTACTCATGCATTCTTGAAGCTGTACATGAGAGACTACCATGAAGCATTGAAGCCGGCACTCGAAGCGCTTCAAGAGAACGAGCGCAGAGAGTCGAAAAATTATTGGGAGCTCAGCAATTTGCTTTCCATAGTCGCCACGTGCTATTCGCAAGATCCTACGGTGGCACCGAAAGCGATACCGTTGCTAAAGCGTGCCGCGGCGATCAACTTGCGATGTGGTGAGCCCTTTGCTTATGTTCGCCGTCAGCAAAAGTTGGCGAGAGCCTATTCGACTTGCGGAATGCAACAAGAAGAAGTTGGAGCTTATGAAGAAGCGCTGAAGACGGCGGTCAAACTCTATGGCAGCAGAAGTCCATCTTTGGCTGCACTCTACAGGGATACTGCCAATGCACAGTTCAAGTTGGGCAATGGCGAAGGCGCCGAGCGCAGCTTGAATAAAGCGATCGCAATTTTGGAGCGAGGTTCGTCAAATAGTCTTCTGATGAAGCAGTGTCTCGAGAGTCTTGCCAATGTCTTGAAACAGCTTGGACGCGGTAAAGACGCTGCCGACTTGCAAGCACGAGCGGCGGCAATTAATCCAGTCAAGGCCGTCGAGGCAGATGCCTCGAACTAAGTCAGGGTTAACCCTATCGATTCTGCGTTGCATTCACGCTACATTGGCGACGCTGGGTTTTCCGGCGCTAACTTACTAATCTACAACTCACATCTGTATCAAGCATCTCTTCTGGCGATGCACAATGTTGCATAATTTAGTGCACGTCTTTTCGCCGATGTCTTTTGCTTGCGCAGGAGCGGAGAAACGCATATGAGCGATGATATACATGACGAATCCCTTGAGGCATCCGGAAGAAAGTCGAGCAGAAAAGGAAGAAAAGGAAGTACGGCAGTAGCGGCTGCAAATGATATTGCTGACGGTACCGAATTCAATACTGCCGGCAGTGCAGGCGCTTTTGGTGATGATGCCGATGCTGATTATAAGCAGAAAGGTGTGCCGCCAAGACTAAATCTGAAGTGGAATATACCTCTTTCATTCTACGATCTTTGCATCGTTACATTGGGAGTTGTGATACCATTCGGAATGCTGCTCACCGGATGTGCATTTGCGGCAAAGAGACTAACGCTGGTTTTGCTGAATCATCCGCTTGAGACCGGCCTTCAAATCGCTTTTGCGCTTATGATACCAGTTGCCAATTTGAGAATGTGGCGCTCCCTAAAGCGAGACGACCACAGATTTTCATTAGTGAGAGGTCTGCTTGCTGGATCGGCAGTCGGCGCTGCCTTGACGCTCTGCGTGGTCAGCACGGCTGCCTTGATTGTCGGCTGCGATACCTTGCAGTCACGAATCGGCACTACTTTTGAGACAGGCTTTAGCGCACTTAGCTCTTTCACTTTTGTTTCGATGTTGATTGCCGTTTTTCAAATCAACCGCTTTCGCCTGGCTCGTGACTTTCGCTCTTCCAGAGCGCAAGTTCTGATGTTTTCCACTTTCGGGATCATACTTTCGATTGCCGCTTTATGTGCCACCGAAGTCAGGTCGTTTTATGTTCGCATTGCTGAGAAGAGCGCAGTTGCAAACGATAAATCAGAGCGCGAGCGCGGACTGAGAGTTTTGCGTACTCTGAATGTTGAGCCGCAATTGCGCATGGAATGTACTGATGACAGAGCGGTGGGTTTGGCTGGATTATTTTTTCCTATCAAACTGACCACTCAGAGACAGCTGTATTTCGCCGTCACGGGCAAGCCGTTTAGAGACGTGAACACCGGCGATCTCTCGGCAATGTCGGATGATTATTTGAGAAGGCACGTTGTCGGAGAACCAGTCAAAGGGCTGACTCTCGCGCGCTCACTTGTGAGTGGTGCGCTAAGTCCGGCGACTCTAACATCGACCGTAAATTGGACATATGTATTCAAGAATGAATCAGCAGGACCGCAGGAGGCTCGCGCTGAAATTGCCTTGCCCGCCGGCACAGCCGTAACAGGCATGACGCTCTGGGTCAACGGAGAGGCGACGGACGCTCGTATAGCTGTTTCTGTCAGTGAAAAAGGACAAGGGGATCAAAGCTGGGTGCAAGCCGATCACTACTGCCCGGCTATGCTCACTCCAGTCGGTCACGGCAGATTTTTGCTTCATTGTTATCCCGTGGAGCAAGATCAGGAGCTGAAGGTGCGCATAACGATGGTTGTGCCTCTCAAAGCGGAGAGCGCGTCCCAAGCCGCATTACCTATACCCCGATTTGTTGCCGCTAACTTTACCCTGGACGGTGAGCATATGCTGCGCTTGAAGTCACCAATGAATTTGAAAGCTCACAGCTCGAAGTTGAGACATTCGTTGAGCACATCGGGTCAACATATCATTGCCGGACCGCTCAGCAAGGAGGAATTGAAAGGAACGGAAACAGGCATCTCGGCGCAGTTGCCTGCGAAGATGGAGCAAGTTGCGGTCTTAGACATGATTTCTACAAAACTAAAAGAACAGGAGGAAAAAGAAAAAATAAGAAGGAAACAAGAGCAGGATCTGGCCGCACAAGCGGAAGCCGAAGCAGAACTCGCAGAGGAGGATGGAAAGCCGCAACAAGTAGTAGTAATGATCGATGGGTCGCGCGGAGTGCGGCAGCAATTGGAGGACGTTGCCAGAATTCTTAAACCCGCAGCCAAGAAGAAGTTGAAGATCGCCCAGGCACTCAAGAAAGGTCAGGTAGCCAAAAGATATGTGGTTGAAACCATCAAACCAATCAGTGTCAAACCGCCAAAGAATTTGATTGTGGTGCTGGACGGTTCTTCCGCCCTGGCGAAACAGGCGGATCAGATTACTGCTGCACTGAGAAGCATACCTAAGGGCGTGATTACCTCAGTAATGGTGGCATCAGAAGAGCAGAAGAAAGTTCTTGAGCCTCTGGCTTTAGAAAGCGGTATCAAGCTGATCACCGATATGAAATTCGTCGGGGGTCAGGATAATTTGCAGGCTGTAGTGAAAGCCTCGGAACTTGCAGGTGAGAGTGCCAACGGTGCTGTTCTGTGGATCCACGGGCCACAGCCGGCATTCAACCGCGAGATTTACATCATGTCTCAATATTCGAATATTCCTGCTTTCTATGAATATTCGATCGACAGCGGAGAAACGGACACCCTTGAATTTTTCAAGAATCACTCGGAGATCGGTCCATTCACGCAGATTCCCAAGGGTGTGTCACTGGGCAAGGACATCGAGAGTTTTGTTTCTCGCTGGAAGAATGACAGAGTCAACTATGCTGTAGCGCTGGCTGAAACAACAGATAAGCCGACCTGCCGCATGGCAACACCAAAAGAGGCTGCCGAGTTGATGGCATTGCATGCCAACGCTTATTGCGATCAGTTGATATCAGAGCGCAAGGCGTCGCGTGCTGCCACCATTGCTGCAACATATGGACTGGTGACCGCGGTCAGCTCAGCTATCGTTCAGCACAGAGAACTTGGCAGCAATCTAACTCTGGGCTCCCAGCCTGAGCCTTCGTACGACGAAGACAGCCCGAAATTGCAAGGTGCCACCAACGGCACAATCGGGCCGCAAGGCGACGATGCTACCTACGTCACAGGTATTAATACTGCCGGGACAGTGCGTGTCAACAACCTGGCCAATCTGGAAGCATTGCTCAATATCTTCTCCAATCTGGTTGAGATGGGTGGAATGCTGGTCGGATTCGCATTGATGATGCACGGTTTTTTCCAACGCAGAATCGCTGTTCAGTTGCCGGGCTTGAATCTATGCTTGAATTCAAATCAACGCATAGCTTTCGGCATCGGCATCATGATCCTCGCGTTTTCTGTGCCGGGTTTGGTGAACTGGTTTGTCGCCTCAGCAAGAGACGCCAACATGTTCAGCTAACCGATCTTTAAAAACGAAGGGCAACACGGGGAGGGCGAAAGCGCTCCCTGTTAATTTTGAGAACGCAAGAGTCCTTTCACTCCTTTTCCAATTAGGAACAGAATTGCGACCCACACAATCCACTGCCAGCCGACATGCAGTGTGAAGTGATTCCAAATTGCAATTACCCCGTTCAGTAATTCGCTATCACTGGCGCGCATTTCCGGAGGCACTGAAAGCCTTCCGTTTGCCGGCCAGAGAATTATCCCGCAGACTATTACCGTGACGATCGTAATTACCTCGCTTCTATCGAGCATTTTGTCCGCTGGTGCATTGACCTGAGGCGTTGGCAAAATATTTGTTGCCGCTTGCTTTTCTGCCGATGTCTGCGATTCGGAACTTGAGGATTTGTCCAGCATCCGATTAGGTGTGCTATCGGGAACACTGTCCTCAACTTTTTCAGAAAAAGTTGAGGACGTTTCCGTCGATTCGCGCTCTACTTCCTTTAAGTCTTGACCGGCAACCAATTCGATATTGTCGCCAACAGGTGCAGGAGCGTGTGCGGGATTCTTGCTCGTATGCTCTTTGCCGGCAACAGCAACGAAATTTGTTTCTTGAGTTTTCTCTTTTTGTTCTTTTTCTTTTCCGGCACTTAAGTCGGCGAGTTTCAAATTACTCAATTGAACAGCAATTTCCTTTGCAGAAGAAAAACGCATGGCCGGATCCTTCTCGATGCAGCGCATGATTAGCTCTGCCAGCGCAGCAGGCAAGGGCGACTTGGTAGTGAACGAAGTGATGTGCTCAGGTTTTTGCGCGAGGTGCAATGCCATGGTGGCGGCCGCGTTCATTCCCAAAAAGGGTACATTGCCGCTCAAGGCTTCATACATTACACAACCGAGACTGTAGATGTCAGATCTTGCATCGAGCGTTTTTGCCTCGATTTGCTCTGGGCTCATGTAGTGAGGAGTGCCCACGATATAGCCGATTTTAGTCAGTTTTGTAAGTTCTTCTTGACTGTGCACCGCGATTCCGAAATCGACAACGAGAGCATGAATTTCTCCATCCTCCGTGTCTTTGGTATCAAGCAGCATAATATTGCTCGGCTTTATATCTCGGTGAATTATTCCTTTCGTATGAGCGTGATGCAGCGCTCGTGCGACTTGTTCGAAAATGGCGACAAATTCATGGAATTCGAGCGACTTGTTTTTTTCCAGATGCTCTTCGAGACTTTCACCAACGAGTAAATCCATGACAAAAAACGGCTGTTCTTTTTCCGTCAGACCGACATCATGCACAGCCGCTATGTTTCTATGCGTCAGTCCGCCTTGAGCTTTTGCCTCACGCATAAAGCGTTTTTTCTTAACCGGATCGTCCAGTGCCGCTGCGATCAGGACCTTCACCGCCACCTCTTTGTTCAGCACTGCATGGCGAGCTTTGTATACTGCACCCATAGCACCACTGCCCAGGTGCGACAAAATCTCGTACTTGCCCTCGAGCACTTTGCCGCGGATCAATTCCGGATCGCTGTTTGCACTGGTGTTTGTTTCGACGGTTTCGTCGTCGTCCGACGGCGCAGCCTCACCGTGGGCGGTGCTGCCCGAATCGGGATTCCGCCCATCTTTGCGTTTTGCGCTCATGACTTACTTGGTTATGCCGAAGCCGATGCGAGTTTGCCGGGTTCTTTTTCGTCTTCATCCGAAGGATCGAGACTGTAGCCTTTCAGCCAGCCGTTCGACGTGTGGATGGAAGAGCGAAGCGATTCGGAACTGCCGTCATTGAGGGCCACTTCTTTGTACATGGCGAGCAATTGTAATGTAGTGAACATAAGAACGTTCTTCTTGCTGGCGTAATCTGCCAATTCACCATTGTAGTCAGTGTCGGTGATCTTGGGCGGCGGCTTGTCTTCCGCTTGAGCGGCAATCAAAATGCCTTTTGGCTCGGCGCCTTGTTCGCACCAGTAGCGTGTTTGTGCGATAGAGAGCTGACCCAAGTGGGTGCGCTCCGGCAATCCGGGCGTCCAGATGATTCTGCAGATTGAGACTTTGTCGTCTGATTCCAGACGAAGCTCCTGCTTGTCGTCTTCGACGATTTTGACTCGGAAACCGAGACGCGCCAGCACTTTTCCGCAGGCTTCAACCAGATCTTCGCCTGTCGAAGTGAGCAACGTGTTGCGCAAGCTCTTGGTTGCCGCAAGGCGGTTTTCCACTTCTTTGATTTTGTTTTGAGCAGTGCGAACTTGCTCGTTGAGGTTATCGAGATCCTTCACCAAAAGGTTCAGTTCGGAAGCAAAGTATTTGCTGCACCAGTCGGGGACTTTCGTGTCTTGCATCGTATTTCCGCTCCATGCTCCGTTTTTGGTCTTCTCAACGATTTCTTGTTCGAACGATAGATTGGACAGTGATCCAGCTTCTTCGGTATTGCTTGATGATGCTTTCTCTTCTGTCTTGTCTTCCTTGTCTAACTCTTTCTCTTTAGATTCGGATGAGTCTTGAACTGCATCCGCCATTTTGTCTAGAGTGCTCTTTGAAACGGCTTCCGTGTCACTGTGCGACTTATCGGAAACTCCAGGACTGAAGTCCTCATCATTGCCTTTGGACTTGTCCTCGGGCTCTTTATCCGCACTCTCGGGTGAATCACTTATTTTATCGCTACTTGTCTCATCATGATCTTTGTTATTGTCGGATGCCGCTTCTTTGTCGGAAGTTTTGTCAAGATTGTTGTCTGAGAACAGACCCTGCAAGTCTTTTTCGGACAATAAATCGTCGTCCTTTTTCTTCTTGCCTTTCTCTTTGTCTTTTTCTTTCTCTTTCTCTTTGCTCTCGGCTTCTTCCGACTTCTCTTTTCCGTTGCCGGACACTTCTTTTTCGGATTCTTTGTTTTTGCCTTTCGGCGCATCATCAAGTTTGGAGACTTCAGACAGCGACTCGTGTTCCAGCGCTTCCATGAGCATGGAGGCAGTGATTTGCATGCCGTCTTCTTTCTTATCTTCTTTCTTCTCTGATTTGTTTTCGTCCTTTTTGGCAGATTCCTTTTCTTCTTTGTCTTTTTCTTCTTTGTCTTTTTCTTCTTTGTCTTTTTCTTCTTTGGCTTTGGAATCTTTGCCTTCAGTGTCCTCTTGGCTGTCCTTAGCGTCCGACTTTTCTTCGGATTTATTGTCGGACTTAGCATCGGAGTTTTCGTCTGACTTATTCTCAGACTTTACTTCGGACTTATCATCGGACTTCTCATCAGATTTTTCATTGGATTTAGATTCTGATTTTTCTGCCTTCTCATCCGCCTTGTCTGATTTGTCTTCCGACTTAGGCGCAAGCTTTTCTTCTGCCAATTCTTTGTAATTGGGCGGCAGTGTTTTGCTCATCTCGGCTTCGCTGACCGCATTTTCTTTGGCCTTGGCCTGGGCCAGAACTTCTTTCAGCGATGTCATCGAAGCCACATCGACTTCGCGAGTAGGTGCGTAAGGAGTCGTTTTTTCTCCGGCACTCACTTTCATCTCTTGCGCGTCGGCTGGCACGTCGACTGGAGAAAACTGATCCGGGGCGCCGACTGTCTGATTTTCGATTACAAACCAGAATAACGAGACGCCGACTTTGAGCACATCTCCGTCGTTTATCGGAATCGGTCCGGCGATCTGATTGCCGTTCAAAAATGTTCCGTGACGGCTCTTGCTGTCCTGAACCATGTATTGATCGGAATCTTTGCTGATGACGAAATGAAATCTTGATATCGATTGGTCGCCCGAGATGACAATGTCATTGAGATCGTCGCGTCCTACTTTGCATCGGGGCGTAGTAATTGGAATTTTGCGGTTGGAAACCAGGTCGACCAAAAAAGCGGTCGGCACTTCGGCTCCATCACCGCCGTGCTGTAGATGCAATTTATCAGTCAATTCCGAAACCTTGACGTCAGTGACCGTGCAATACGGACACATTTCTTCGGTGTATGAGCGCTTGCATACGGAGCAAGTAGTGGCCATAACGTTTCCTTCCCGAAAGGTGGACTGTCCACCCCCCACATAGCTGTGCTGCTATGCACTTAAAATAGCAGCTTCTATATGTCCCTCATTAAATGTGCCACGACATAGAGAATATAAACCTGGCTTGGCATCTCTCAAGGGCGCCTGCTACTGGCTTTTGCGTCCCGAAGGCGACTGATAATCCGGTAATTATTTCCTGGCCTGGATTTTGAGCGATCCTGCCGGCGTTCAAATTTCGCCAATCCGCCGATATTAAGGCATCTCATCCAATTTCAGGCGTTTTGTCGGTTTTGAGTCCAGATCACCCACATCCATTCCCAAATCCTGATCGCCCAGCATCATCTCAACTTCGGTCTTCACCTTCTTGTATCCCTGGATTGGCTTAAATTCGTCTCGGCCGATGTTGCCTTTGGTTAGCTTGACCGTTTCCCAGATGCTGGTTATCTTGCCGTTCTTCTGCCTGAGGCTAATGCTGAGCGGTAACCCATCCTCGGCCGGGATGCCGAAAATCTTGCTCATCAGTTCGTTGAATTGTTTGGGAACGCAGGGGTCCTTTGCTACCCACATTTCTGCTTCTCTGACTGTAACCGCTGGAGCGGCGGCGGCTTTCTTGGTCTTTTCTTTGCGCTTACCGCCGGCCTGTGAGCCGGGCGCCCCCGCGGATCCAGGCATTCCAGGCATATTGGCCGTATTTGGACCGCCCGGATAACCCTGCGAGCCCGGCTCGAATGTGGCCATGATTACGAACTGGCGCGTCTGCAGCCCATGAATGGTCTTTGTATTGTTGGTCCGCTCCAGCTTGAGCTTTGCCTTTTTCTTGGCCATCGGTATGAAGGACTGCCGCTTGGTCCATTCGCCGTAGGGCAGGTCCATGTAGCATTCCGTGCCGGTATTGTAAATTTGAGCATTCCACTGCGGCGCCGTCAGAATCCAGGTAAGTCCCATTCGGTCGGACTTCACCCGAATGCCGTCCTTGCACATCTGGCAGGAAAGGGTGCCGGCGTAATTGCTAGTCGCCTCGACGCGGTATCCCGCAGAGCCCGGCCCGCTTGGGGTTGCAGGCACGGCTGTCGGTTTGACAGCCGCCGTCGAAGGCGGATTTTTTGCATAAGAGGGGACCGAAAACAGCAAAATAAGAGCGATCAGCCCAAAAGACAACTGCTTTTCATTCACCAAAATCGCCAAGACTCCTCACCGACCTGAATCTGGAGTGGTTACCCTGGGTATAACTATGGTCATGCCGACCGAGCAAAAATTCGCTCGTATAGATAATAGGATAACAGTTAATCGGGCAGCTACGAATTTGAGGCGACATTGGAAACAGCCACTTTCGGCATGGTATTGCCTGTGGAGTCATCGGAAAGAGAGCGTGACTTTATAAAGAACCGATTTTATCGTGCCGGAAAAAGACAAGGACAGATCCAATAAATTCGACACGCCGGTTGCTGACGATGCTACCGCCGGCGGTGACGCTGCCGGACCATCGCCGGCTGCGCGCAAAATGGACCCTGCCTTTATCAGAGACAACTTTTTTTCGCTTTCCGCGCTCGATGAGATTGATGACGAGGATGACGAAAACGATGATCTCGATGATCTCTCCGAGTTTACCCGCCAGTTTGTCGGCTCTGTAATTCAGAACAAGTATGAAGTAGAAGAACCGATTGGCAGAGGCGGAATGAGCTCCGTTTACCGGGCGCGCGATTTGCATTCCGGCGAGAAGGTCGCCTTCAAAGTCATGCATGCACATTTGCTGGACAATCCTGCCAATGTCAGACGGTTCCGCAGAGAAGCGCAAGCAGCCAACAAAGTGCGCCACCCGCACGCGGTTAAAATTTTCGATGTCGGTGTCACGCCCAACGGCAGTCCGTACATCATTATGGATTATCTCGACGGTCCGTCCCTGTCGGATGTAATCGCCAAAGAAGGTAAACTGCCAGTCGAGCGCTGTTTGAAGATCTTTATTCAAGCCTGCGATGCAATGTCTCATGTTCATGAGTTGGGTGTGTTGCACAGAGATTTGAAGCCGAGCAACGTTGTTCTGGTTGAAGAAGACGGCGAGAAAGACTATGTGAAGGTGGTGGACTTCGGCATTGCCAAAGTGTTGGCGGAAGAAGCGCGCAGCACGTTGAGTAAAACGCCGACCGGACATGCTCTGGGCAGTCCTCCTTATATGAGTCCCGAGCAATGTCGCGGCATCGTCGTAGACAAACGCGCGGATGTTTATTCCATGGGCTGTTTGATGTACGAAGCGTTGACCGGTCGAGTTCCGCTAGAAGGGGAAACGATTGTCGAGACTATGTACAAGCAAGTACATGAATTGCCTAAGAGTCTGGATAATGTGCAGGCAGATGTGCGTCTTGTGGAGCGCCTGGAGAAGATACTTTTCAAAGCGCTCAGCAAAGATCCGAACAGCAGACAGCAATCGATGATCGAGCTGAAGCGTGAGCTGGAAGCTGTTGATGTTGGTAAAACAACAGGCTTGAAATCGTTGGCGCTAGTATCGCGCGAGATGCATGAAATTCGGCGCCGCATGTTCAACGTGCTTGGATCGTCGAAAAAACTTGTGATTAGCTTGCTGGTTGTTGTGATGCTGGTTATCGGTGCGGGCGTAGCGATGTACTCTCCGCTCTATGGGCTGGGCACGGACCCCAGTGCCATCGAACGCGAAATCGCGCTCGAACAGCCGCGTTCGCGTGACGGCTCTGATCCAAACAAGTTTAAAATCAAGGAAGAGTATTTCCGCACCAGAAGAAAACTCGCGCATCAAACCAGCGGCGAGATTAGCCCGCAAGGCCTGGAAGTGGAGCGCATGATCGCTGATTTTTACAAAGGTGCCGGTCGCTATGCCGAGGCGCAACAGCGCTATGTCATGTGTATTCAAATTGCCGCGCAGATGAATCTCGGAAACTCGCTGGAAGCCGAAGAGTTGTGGCTTGAATGCGGCAAAGTCAGCAATCTGAATGGAAAACCGGAAATTGCAGAAAGATGTGGTGCGGCCGCGCTCACCATTTTGGATCAGCTCGGCAAGCTGGGCGGACAGGACAATTTGAAGGCGCTGGCAATTTTGGTTGATGCCTATAATGGTCAGAAAAAGGGCGCCAGAGCCGACGATGCCGCGCTCAAATTCATGAAGGTCTGGAAAGAGAGCGGGCAAAGCAACATTCTCAGCAGCGAAATGGCGTATTCATGCTTTTCGGTTGCAGAACACTTGCGGCGGCGCGGTTACTACGATATGGCCGACCCGTTATTCCGACAGGCTGCGCAGTGCTTTCGTGAGAACGGCGACAAAGGACGCTACAACTATGCTATTTGCCTAAACCAGCTCGGGCTTGTGGAGATGGGGCGCGGCAAACCGGCTGAGGCGAAAAAATTCTTTGATAAAGCGATCAATTTCTTCACGAAATCGAAGGGCAAGGAAGATATTTCCGTAGCCAAGGTGCTCTTTAATCTGAAGGATGCCGAAATGAAGTCAGGCGATGTCATCAAAGGCATCACCACGCGCGCAGCCGCCAGGCAAATGTGGAACGATTGGGAAAAGAACGGCGTGCAGGGCAATATGCCTTAGATTAAATCGAATGTTAAATCGCTCGGCGCCTGAGTCAATCCAATACAAAGGGGTGACCTTCCATATCAGACGTTTTACAATTAGGTCTTTAGCAAACTCGGTGGTTATCAAGCGATGAGTGAAACAGAAGGCGCCTCGGCAACCTGCGCTACTTTTCTTGAAATGCTCAAGACACTTCCCTGGTGCAGACAGGGTTCTGACGTTCTGGTGGCAGTGCACAAGATGACACCGGAAATTATTGAAGTGATAAAAGACCTGGGGGCTAACGTCTATCCGGGCGGCATTCACGTCAAACTGAACAAGTCTTTCCTGCACGATTTGCAAAACAAATTCGATGATGGTCAGCCACTGCCGACGGTGCTGGTGTGGAAAGCTCAGCACGTTGAGGTCTGGTATAGACGTCAAAATTCCAGCGAGTTTCCGTACGATGCCTGGCAAAATCCACAAGGTGCCTCTCAGGAAAGAGAATGCGTTCTGGTTTCCTCAGAGATGCTTGGCGAGGGTGCGGCCGGTATCCATAGTGAGATTGCGGGCAAGTCGAAAGAATGCCCTTCTATGATTCCTCCTCAGTAGTGAAGACTATGAATGTAAAACAAATGCGCCGACGCTTTATTGCGAATGGTTTGATTTCCGCTTTGTCTGTGAGCCTGGCATTGGGAGCGGCAACGCTCTCTTCGAGTGCTGCTTCGAGCGATCCCACCTGGGAAAGTCTGCACAGGCACGGAAAGGACAATTTCGAAAAAGGCAATTACGAAGTTGCACTGAAGGATTTTCAGAAAGCTCTCGATGTTGCAGAGAAGTTTCCGGACAACGATCCGCGCCGGGGCAAAACGCTGAACAACCTTGCCACTGTATACGATACCTTGGGCAAATATAGCGAGGCCTGCACCTCGGCCGAACTTTCCTTCAAGTACGGCGAGAAAATCATGCCGTCGGAGGACTTCACTCTCATGAGAAGATTGGACTTCCTTGCAACTTTGTATTTGAAAACCAATCAGTATGCCAAAAGCCAGGCGGCTTCCGAGCGCTATTTGAAATTCGTCGAGAAGACCAAATCAAAAGATGACAAAGAGTGTGCGCGTGTTTTGGACAACATTGTTGTTTGCCTGCATGCCGTAAAGAAAAATGCTGAGGCCGAACCTCTGGCAAAGCGTGCTCTGCTGATTTGGGAGCGGACCACCAGTGAGGAAAGCAAGGCAGTAGCAAAAGAACTTAGCGTCATCGCGGGTCTTCAACTCGATCAAAAGAAATATGCAGATGCTGAAGCTACGAGCCGCAGAGCGCTTGGTTTGTTCGTCAAGAATTTCGGCAAGAAAGATCCGAATACTGCAGTAGCGCAGGCTTCTTTAGCTGAGATTTTGGCAAAACAGGATAGTGCAGAGAAGAAAACAGAAGCTGACGGTCTGTTCAAACAATCGATTGCCACTTTGAAAAAGGGAAGAAGCGAACAATCGGTAAAAGTGACTGAAAGTGTAACCAAGGTCTACAACGATCTGATCGGACCTTCCGGTGAGCCGTCCGCTCAAAAGAAAACTCAATAACATTAGCTGCGTTTTGGCAGTTCGAATTTAAAAACGCTTCCGTTACTCTTTGGCTCGACCCAAATCTTGCCGCCGTGCGCTTCTACGATTAGTTTGCAAATTGCCAGCCCCAGACCTGTGCCTTCATTTGCATGCATGGATGGTGCTTGCTCGAATGGCTCGAATATTTTTGTGCGAAATTCCTCCGCCACGCCGGGACCGCAGTCGCTGATCGAGAAAATTGAAAAATTCGAATCGTCTGCGTCTAGAACTTCGACAATCACCTTGCTGCTTTCCTTGCTGAACTTGATGGCATTAGACATCAAATTAATTACGACCTGCATGATTTTGTTTTTGTCCAGATCGATTCTAAATTCACCCTCAGGCAATAGGATTTCTATGTTTTTTCTGCGTGCGTTCTCGGCCAGCAGATCCGCCGCTTCGCGTACAATCGCCCCAATACATTCATGAGACGTGTTCAACTCCATTTTTCCAGCTTTCAATTTCTGAAAATCGAGTAAATCGTTGACGAGGGCAATCAAGCTTTCGACTTTCTTCGAAGCCGTTTGCACCCGAGCTTTGGCATTATCTGAAAGCTCACCCTTCACCCCTCGTTCCAGCAGCACGAGTGAATTGCTC
This sequence comes from Cyanobacteria bacterium PR.3.49, assembly GCA_013997645.1. Taxonomy (GTDB): domain Bacteria; phylum Cyanobacteriota; class Vampirovibrionia; order Obscuribacterales; family Obscuribacteraceae; genus QKMZ01. The sequence continues at coordinate 8,874 of PNKB01000001.1, read as the reverse complement.
ATTGCCATAAGCGGACTGCGAAGGTCGTGACTAATCATGTCGGCAAAGTCCTGCTTCAAGGTTTCAATTGCTTTTTCTTCGGTGATATCGTGGGCAATGCAAAAGAGTTTTTGTTCGCGCTCGGACCATATGCATGACCATGTCGTATCGATGAGTTTTCCGTCGCGGGTTTTAATCTTCGCTTCGAATCGCTTCAATTCATTCGCTTTGATCGCACTGCGCACATATTCTTCTATTTGAAAACTTTGTTCAGGCTGAGCAATTATCGAAACCGGCTGACCAAGCAATTCTTTCGGTTCGTAGCCGAGCATTCTGAGCGCAAAAGGGTTGATAGACTCGAAACAGACTTTGCTGTTGAGAGTTACTATCAAGTCGGCCGCATTTTCTATAGCTGCGCGTTCACGTTGCAGTGCAACTTCAATCCCTCTGGATGACATATGCAGAAGTTTGTCCAGTTTGCCGAATGCATTATTACCACCAATTGAAGGCAACATCTTTTCTCGTCTTGCCAGACGTCTGGCATTTTCAGTCAGGCGCTGCAGGGGGCTGCTGATTGCACGCGAATAGACCAGCCCGAGGCAGAGGGTCACCGCCATGCTAAAGAGGACAAATGTCAGCAATTGCTGATTCAGTTTTGCAACAGCGGCTGCATCAAACGAATTGATTTCCGCCAGTCTGACTTCCTCTGAGTTGACGATTTGGGAGATTCCGCCAAAGAAATCGGGGCCGTCCTCGCCCAGAATGTTCTTTTCTGCTGCATCTTGACGCAAAATGCTCTGCAATGTTCGAGGTGTAGTTTCGCGAATTGGGATGCGCTTCGTTTCGAGCAGAGCAAACAAACGATCTGCTGCTTGAGTAAATTTTTCGAATCCCTCACTTTTAGTTGCCGATTGACTAACTAGTTTCCGAAGAGTTTTATACTCCTGAATGGTTTTGTCGATACTCTTAGGCGTAAAGTCGCTGTCAAGCATGGTTCGCAGCGACGGAAGGAGTTGAATCCATACCAGTACATCAGTCGAATCTGATGATAATTGACAGGCGAGGCGAATAATCTCTTCTGATTTCCATTGCGCTTCCAGCCGTTTTTGCATCTGACCAAGCAAGTCTGCAAAGTGCGCTGCAAATGCCACTTGCATTAAAAGCGGAATGGCCACAAGCAGGACGCCCAGTGTAAATAGATTGCTCCAGGGGTGTTTCATGCGTCTACACCCCCTCTTTCTTTCATAAGCGGAAGGCGCACATAGAATGTACTGCCTGCGCCTAACTTGCTTTCAACCCCTACTTCGCCACCATGTGATTCGGCAAGTGCGCGCACGATTGCCAGTCCCAGTCCTGTTCCTCGATGCGACGTACTTTCGGCGCTGCGAGCTTGTGTAAACCTTTCGAAAATCAAACCGCATTCTTCTTCCGCAATGCCTGGTCCCTGATCCGAGACACGAATTTCGCCGAATCCATCTTGTTTTGTGATTGTCAGTTTTACTGTAGAACCGGCTGGAGAGAATTTTATGGCATTAGAAACTAGATTGGTGACCATTTGGACGACACGCTTTTCTTCCGCATTAAGAAGCGCTTCCCCGACCGGCCCCTGCAGTCTGACGTCTGCTTTCTGCGCCATCCCATGCAGCAATTCTTTTACTTCCTCGCACACGTCCGAGGCTGCGACCGGAGCCAAATTAAGATTTAGTTTGCCCGCTTCCAATTTTTCCAGTTCGAGCAATTCTGCAACCAGATCCGTCAAGCGCTGGACGCTCGTTTGAACCCGTGTGAGAGTTTGTTTGGCACCGCAAGAAACCTCTTCATCTCCACTTTCTAGCAGTGACGTGATGTTGAGGCTCACTGCCGACAGAGGTGCACGCAGGTCATGGCTGGCGATCGAAAGGAAGTGTTGTTTCAATTTCTCGATAGCGCGCAGTTCGGTGACATCGTGAACAACGCAGAAAAATGCCTTTTGCTGTTTGGACCAGTTGATTGTCCACACGAAATTTTTGTGCGCACCACTTTTTGTTTTGAGGATGTTTTCTACTCTACTCTCCGAGTCCTTTTCTTCTTCCGAAAGTTGTGTGAATGCATTGCGTGTGCGTTCAACAGTATCTTCAGATAACAGTGACAGCATTGACATTCCCAGAAGCTCATCTGGACTGTAGTGCCATACTTTTGTACTGGCCTCTCCGACGGCGGTGAATCGAAGTCTTGAATCTAGAGAGCATATGACGTCGGCTGCGTTGGCAAGGACCACCGCTTCGCGCTCGCGCACTTCTTTCAGTGTAGATGCAGCATCACTGATGATGGCATCCAATTCTGAAATTTCATCGGTGCCCTGCTCGTTTCTGATTACAGTTTTACCGGCGGAAAGTAAGTGAGCCTTTTCGGAAACCAGATCGAGACGAAGAATAATGTCGCGTGCAAACAACCAAGCTAATAGAGTTGATACCAGAACACCAGCTGTAAGCATCAAACTGAATACAAAAATTACGTGCTCTCTTTCCTTTGCCAGTTGCACCGGTTGTGCCTTCATTTGTTCATGTTCTACGGCAAGGATTAGTTTGGACAGCCTGCGGCGATCTAGGCAAAGGTTGATAGCCGTGTTGAGACCCACGTTATTCACGAAATTTTGTATTTCTTGCGGACCCTTTTCGCCGGCCTTCTTGCCGGCGTTATACAAGGCATAAAACTCCGACTGCAGCCGCTCACCAAGCTCGATTGCATCTCGTAATTCCGGATAGTCGCTTAATTTTAAGCCAGTCCAAACCTTGTCCGTTTTAAAAGCAATTTTGAGCCGCGATTGCGCACTCAAATACGCAGCAGGATTTTGTATATATGATGTGTCGGAGAAAATCAAAATCATCTGCGCAAAGACAATCTCGTTCTTCTGCAACGCCAGTATGGCTTCTCTGCCTCGCCTGACTTTCTCGAAGCTTGTCGCTGCGCTATTGAGGGTACTGTAAATGACCGCGACAAAAACCAATTGGACAATGACAGGCGCAAGCACCAGAATCATTCCTTTTTGATTGGCGTTCAATCGGGAGAACAAGTTGTCACCAGCAATTTCCGACCTCTAAGATTATAATCTCATTGCAGAGAGAACACCTTGGTCCATTCCGAGAGCTCGAGCAAATCAGATTTTGACTTCAACCTTGCTTCGAGCTGACGACTGATTGAAACCTGACCGAGTTTGCGATAAGCAATGATAAGACCCATAAGTGCGAGCTTAGTTGGCGGCTCATTTAACTTCAGTAAACGTATAGCTTCCTCTGGTTGTCCAAGTCCAATTTCTGCCAGGGCTTTAAGTTCTACTGAATTCGCTCGCAGCGAATCTTCGTAAGCATCTTTGAAGTATCTTAGTCTCAGTGCTGTTGCGGTGCGATTCAGCCGAACTGTCGGATTATTGCTCAATTTAAATGAGTTGTTGAAGTCATCGTATGCTTTCTGATAGTGTTTTTGTTGAAAGTGCGCTAAGCCACGACTGTTATATGCAACTACTAGATTGTCTTTCGCTAAAAGATAATCGGGATCGATAATTCTTACTTCGGTAAACTGCGCAATAGCAGCATCATATTGCTTGGCGTTAAGTAGCCTTACACCTTCGTTGTTAAGTTGAATGATTTTGTCGATGTCTTTTCCATCTGCGACAGCATTTAAAAGTGTAAGTGCAACCGTAAAGGTTATGAAAATTGTGGATCTGAGTAGGTTCATAAATGGCTGAATAGGTGAGAAATATCAGTTTGCTGCTGCTTTATTTCATCCATAATAAATCCTTATCTTCGGGCTCTGATTTCTGCTGCTTTTGAAAACAATAAGGACGACAATTCTTCCGCTTCGGTGTCTTTCATTTCGTCGGCCCAGTCCTCCAGGACAAAAGCAAGGAATATACTATCGGAGCCGGTTTCTTCTTCAAGCTCTGCGACGGCGATTTGTGTGAGCAATTTTGCTTCTTCGAAATTACCCAGATGCTTGTTTGCCAAAGCCAGGCGATAATATGCCGACGCGTTATAGTCGCGCATCCCGTCGAGAGCGGCATTCTCAATACGCAACTGAAGTAAGGATACCAACGATTCTGCCTCATCCCGGCGCGAGATTTTTATCAAGATAGGCACCAGGCGAACGAGCAACAGGCAATCAATTTCTTCTTTCTGATCTTGGCTGAGCAAATAGTTGCACAGATTCGACGCCTCTTCGACCTTGCCGATTTCACCGCATATAGTGGCAAGTGTAATCATGCTCTGCAAGCTGTACAAAGCTGAATCCCCGCAGTAGCGATCGGCTGTTTTCACAACCCAGCGAGAATATTCTTCCGCATCCTTCCATTTTTGTTGTTTGCATAGAAGCTCTACAAGCTGCTGCCCGTGCGAAATCGCTAACATCTCGTACCCATACATTTGCTCTGAGGCAAGGGCATTGTCGATGATACTCTTGTAATTCTGAAACAACAGTTTGTCGAGCGCCTCTACTCTTCCATATTGACCGGTGCGCTGTGCCAGGCGTGCGTACTCCTGCCGGACCAGACTGACTGAAAGCGGTGGAACAGCTGTGTCGCAGGCGTCCATTGCGCGAACGAGCAAATCTTCTGCCAGCTCATAATTTTGATGCACTACAGTCTGCAGGCGCGAAAGCCTGACCAGCGCTTCGGCTGCGTAGCGGGCGCAAGCTTGCGGGCGGTGGTTGGACATGGAGATCGCCTGATCATAGGCTTCTTCCGCCTCGTTGAACTGTTCTTTGCCGAAATAGTGCTTTCCGAGTGCGGACGCAGCATCGACAGCTTGCTCATAGCATTCCGGATCGTCTTTGAGAATTGGCAATGCTCGCTCGAACAGCACGGCTGCTTCATCGTCTTCATCGAAACTCATGCACATATTGCCGAGCGACAAAAGAGTAATGCCCAGCAAAGACTGGTCGCTCGGGGGATTGATCTCCAATTGGTCCAGCATTTCTCTGAGCAGAGCTTCTGCTTCTTCTTGCCGTCCGTGCATGCCGTAGAGCTTAGAGAGCTGTTCTACCGCCAGAGCTACCCTTTCGTCGTGCAGCTCTCGGTAAACCGAGATTGCCTGCTTCAGGTGCTTCTCCGCTTCTTCTTCGCTGTAGAGGGTGCTTACCTTGCCAAGGCGCGTCATAATGTGTGCGACTTCGTGGTGAATTGGCCCGTAGGCATTCTTGGCAATGCCAAGCGCTCTTTCAAGCCCGTCGGCGGCTTCTCCTATGCGCCCGAGATTGACCAGCACTTCGGCGTGCTGGCAGAGCGACTCACATAGGCGCGTGTTTGAGTATCCAAAGCGTTCAGCCTCCGCAACAGCCGTTGCCAGGTGCCGTTCGGCCTCCTGCCAGTTCTCCTTTTCACATTCCTTGCGGGCAGCATCTACGCATTGCTGCCATTTTTGAAACACGCCCTGGTCCCTTATTAGTTTCAAATACGCTTAACTCCCTTATTTCCCGGACAAAGGAGGATTTAACCGCTTATTAAGGGCTGTATAATCGCAAGGTGAATGTTATAGACCCGGTTGGACTCGTATACAAGGCGATTGGCTCGGAAGAACCCTTCTTTCGGCTGGTCGATGAGTTTTACGCAGGAGTCGAGCAAGATCCGATCTTGCGACCACTTTATCCCGAGGACCTGGCTCCGGGCAAAGAGCATTTGGCGTTGTTTTTAATTCAGCGAACGGGCGGACGCCAGACTTACAGCGAGCAGCGCGGTCATCCGCGCATGAGGCAGCGGCACATGCCGTTCAAAATCGGCCAGAAAGAGCGCGACGCCTGGATCAAAAACATGAATGCAGCACTTGATGCGGTGCCTGAATTCGCTCCGCATCTGGAAACAATGCACGAGTTTTTTGACAGCTTTGCTACCTTTATGATCAATCAGCCGGGTTAATCGGCCTTCATTCCACGCGGCTGAGCATCAGGCTTTCCCGAAAACGAACGGCTTGATTGTGCGCTTCGTCGGCAGTATCGCCAAGAGTGACGAAGTGCCCCATTTTTCTTTTTTCGCGCGCTTCGTGCTTGCCATAAATAACCACATCCACGACTTCAGGGAATGCATCGAGCGCCTGTAAATTGAGTGGTTTTTTTCCGTTCGTTCCCTGTGCTAGAAATACATCTCCAAGCAAATTGCCCATGCAATAGCTGCCTCTCTCCAAACCTTTAGGCTGAGCGAGCGGGATGTTCAGAAGTACTCTGGCAAGGCTGTCGAACTGGCTTACGCTTGATGCGACTCTGGTCACATGCCCTGAGTTGTGCGGTCGCGGTGCCATCTCGTTGATGTAAATATTCCAGTCGCCGACGGTAATTCCGGAAGAATTGGGTGATCGTCTATGCGAGAGGAAAAACTCGATGCAGAGCAGTCCGTGCACATCCATTTTCTTGGCCGTCGCCAGTGCGATGTCCTGCAGCTTGTCAGCGACTTCGAGGGGCAGACGAGCGGGAAATACCGTGAAGTCGAGAATATGGTTTTTGTGCATATTCTCGAAGACTGGATAAACGTAATCTTTGCCGGAAGGATTGCGCACGACAATGCAACTTACTTCCATGGCTATGTTAATCACTGATTCGATAACAAATCCACTGCCTTCATGTTTGAGCAGATCTGTGTCGTCCAGCAGAGTTTCCAGTTCTGCAGTAGTATTGATCAGCCACTGACCTTTGCCGTCGTAGCCACCACGGGCGGTTTTAATGATAAACGGTCGCTGAAAAGCGCGTGCTTCTTTTTCTAAGTGCCTGATAGTTTTTGCAGTTGCAAAATTCGCATAAGGAAGGTTATTGTCGCGAAGAAATTCCTTTTCCTGAATTCTGTCCTGGCAGATGGCAAGCACTTTTACGCTCGGCAATATCGGTTTTACTTTTGCCAGTGGATAAAGTGGAGCGCTCTCGACATTTTCAAACTCATAAGTAACGACGTCAGAAAAATTGAAAAATTCCGTCAAAGCATCGGAATCCGTGAAAGGCTTCATGAACGATTTTGCGGCAAGTCTGTGCGCCGGAGCGTTGACATCGGGATCGTAAACTGCGACTGTGCCACCGTAGCGGTAGATGCTTTCCGCAAGCAACATGCCTAATTGTCCGCCGCCGAGAATGCCAACTGTCGCCATTGCTTTGCTCTTTAACTCGCTTTCTTATTTCACCGATTTCGTGCTCAGTCTTTCCTTAACAACGATGTCGCCGGCACGCGCGTCATCGGTAAGTTTTTCCCTGTATTTTTTAAGCGCCGAGAGAAGCTTTTCGTCTTCCAGTGCCAATATCTGAATGGCAAACAGGGCGGCATTGACCGCACCGGCCTGCCCAATGGCAAAGGTTGCCGTTGGAATGCCCGACGGCATCTGCACGATAGACAGAAGGCTGTCGACGCCTTTTAAAACCCGGGATTCCATAGGCACTCCCAGCACCGGCAGTGGTGTCAGGGCCGAAACCATCCCCGGTAAATGAGCAGCACCGCCGGCGCCGGCAATTATCACTTTCAACCCACGCTCTTCAGCACCTGATGCGTAATCGAACATCTCTTTGGGCATGCGGTGCGCGCTCTTTACCGAGATTTCATAGGGAACATCGAAATCAATAAGCACTTGTTCGGTGTGTTTGAAAGTCTCGTAATCGGATTTGCTGCCCATCACGATGCCGACAAGTGGTTTGTTCATTTCCATATCCTCAGTTTGCTCTATCGCATTAATGTTTGAAGCATCTTTGACCAGTGAAGAGCATCGTGATGCCGGCTTTTTCGCAGGCTTCAATGACTTCTTTGTCTTTGATGCTGCCGCCCGGTTGGACTATTAATCTGATGCCGGCTTCCTTGCAGGCATCGATGTTGTCTGTGGCCGGGAAGAATGCGTCGCTGGCCAGTACGGCACCGCGTGCTGCTTCTCCGGCTTGCTCAAGGGCGATTTTCACGGATGCGATGCGGCTCGTTTGTCCGATGCCGAAGCCCAGAGATTTGCCGTCTTTGGCGATGAAGATCGCGTTGGAAGTCAGATGTTTTACCACTGACCATGCAAATTGTGCGTCGCCCAAGAGTAGTTCGGTGCAGCAGGTGCCCGACACTTTTTGGAAATTCTCGCGAGTCACCGGCGGCTCGGTGTCTTTCTCGAGAATCCATCCGAAGTCTTGCAGGTATTTCGCAGTCCACTCATCGTGGGCTTGAGGCGAAAGCACATTCGGCTTGAATTTCAAAACTCGAACGTTTTTCTTGGCTGAAAGGACTTTGAGCGCGCCTTCCTCGAAGTCAGGCGCAGCGACGATTTCGACGAAACCCTCGACAATCTTGCGAGCTAAAGCTTCCGTCAATGTGGAAGTAAACCCGTAGATACCACCGAAGGCGGAAACGGGATCGGTGGAGTAAGCTTTCTCGAATGCTTCATCAAGAGTGGCGCCGGTTGCTACACCGCAGGGGTTGTTGTGCTTGATGATGCAAGCAGCCGGGTTGCCCGCGTCACGCAAGATGCGGACCAGGCAGTAAGTGTCGGTGATGTTGTTGGAGGACATTTCTTTGCCTTGCAGTTGCAAGAATGGAGGAAAGCTCTCTTCACCTTTGTTGCTGCTGCGTGAATCCGCGTACCATACTGCTGCCTGGTGCGGGTTTTCACCGTATCTCAGCGATTGAAATTGCGACAGGTTCAAAGTCATGGACACAGGCAGGGCTTCCTGGCTGTCGCCTTGTCCGGCTTTGGCACCATTTGTTTGTGCGGCGCCCTGCTGTTTCGAAAAGTAATTGGAAATCTGGCGATCGTATTCCGCAGTCCGTGTGAATGCATCCAAACATAGCTGTTTGCGCAGTTCTTGCGTGATCTTGCCACCATTGGCTTTCATCGATTCGATGATGCTGTCGTATTGCTGGGGCTGGCATGCAATGGCAAGATACTTGTGATTTTTCGCTGCCGCGCGAATCAATGAAGGGCC